>NZ_CALINL010000026.1 GCF_938045225.1 uncultured Campylobacter sp. | reverse complement strand
CCGCAAATGCGTCGTCCTTTATCTGCTTATCTATATCCCAGTATCTAAAAGCAAAATCGTCTATCTCCTCTTGCGTTACGTATTTGCTTAGTTCCGAACCGGGGATTATCTTGGTATCGGCGGTAACGACGAAACGAGTGGGGCCGGATAGCTTTTCGTAAATAAAATTTACGAAAAAGATGAGGAAAAGGGAGGCGAGGCTAAGTGCGAGTTTGTTCAAATTTATCCCTTAAGTCAAATTTGCGAAATCTTAGCCAAATGGCGGTTAAATTTGAGTGAAATTGGGCGGGGAATTTGGAAAAATGCGGGGAAATTTATATTAAGGCAAATTCGGCTAAATTTGAAAGCCAAATTTAAAAACGCGGCGAAGGCTCAAATTTAGTCCTTGCCGCGAGAAATTATCGGTGCAAATTTACACGCCCAAAAATCGGCGCGTAAAAATCAAATTTATCTAGAAAGCTTTAGCAGATATCCGTCCTGCGTCTTTTCGATCTCGTGTTTGTAGCTGCCGTCGAGATCAAAAACTACGCGGTAAAATTTGCCGTGCGAGCCAAAAAGAGCCGTTTTAAACGCGCCGCAGTCAAGCTCGTCTTTTCTAGTATTTACATCCGTTTGCGAGGCAAAGTCGATCACGACCTTTGTACCTTTGCTGATCGAGTAGTCCTTTAGCTTCTCGTCGGTCGTGAGGATTTTTATCTGCATCGGATAGATCTCAAATTTCGTCTGCTTATAGACGATTTGCTTTTGCGGTTGCGGCTTTTCAAGTGGCTTTATGACGACGTCTTTTAGCGGCTCTTGCGTTGTCATATTGCGCTCGGCAGGCTTTGGCGCGACGTCTATCGCGGCGGCTTTTGGCTCCTCTTTAGTGACCGAGACGTCGGGCTTTTCTACGACGATGGGCACTGCGATCTTGCTGAGCAAAAACTCATCCTGCCACGAGATGCTTTTGTTTATATCGACGGTTTTTTCCTTGACGCTGCCGTCGAGGCTTTTGTATTTTAGCGTGAC
Organism: uncultured Campylobacter sp.; assembly: GCF_938045225.1. GTDB lineage: Bacteria > Campylobacterota > Campylobacteria > Campylobacterales > Campylobacteraceae > Campylobacter_A. The sequence continues at coordinate 6,891 of NZ_CALINL010000026.1, read as the reverse complement.
GGAGATGAAGTTTCTAGCGTCGGCGGGAAATTTGAAATTTTGCTTCTCAAAAGGCGGCAAATTTTCCACGACGTTGCTGCTAGTCATGCTCGCGTTTACATCGCCCGAGGGCGCAAAAGGATTTTCTCTGCCAAAAGCCAACCCGCAGGCCAGCGCCAAAAGCCAAATTTTACCGATTTTCATAACTCCCCCGTTTTTAAATTTATAAAGCTAAATTTACCCGCCGCTGCTTGGCTCAAGCTCTTTTAGCTCGAAATACGCCTTTTGCAGCTGGGCGTTTTGTTTTTTTAGCGTTTCGACGTCACGTTCTAGCTGCGTTTTTTGCTCTTGTAGGCTTAGCATCACGTCTAGCGAGCGCTTGCCAAAGATTATATTGCCCACGTAGATACCAAAACATATCACGCAAAACGCTATGAGCGTAAATCTGAGAAAAAGCCTGAAATCAAAAGGCTTTTTCTCGACGTATTCGTCTAGGACTTCGCTCAAATTTGATTTCCTAAAAACTCGTCCGTCTCGCGCTCGATCTCAAGCAGGCGGTTGTATTTGGCGTTGCGTTCGCTTCTTGAGGTTGCGCCCGTTTTGATTTGGCCCGTATTCATCGCGACGGCGAAGTCCGCGATAAAGCTATCCTCGCTCTCGCCGCTTCTGTGGCTCATCACGCAGCGGTAGCCTTTGCGCTGCGCTAGGCGGATCGTCTGCATAGTTTGGCTTACGGTGCCGATTTGATTCGGTTTGATTAGGATCGCGTTGCCTACGCCTTTGGCGATGCCTTCGCGCAAAATTTTCTCGTTCGTTACAAATAGATCGTCGCCCACAAGCTGCACTTTAGAGCCAAGCTTGCTAGTTAGCTTCGCCCAGCCCGCCCAGTCGTCCTCGCTTAGGCCGTCTTCGATCGAAAATATCGGATACTTCTCGCAAAGTTGCGCGTATCGCTCTATCAGCTCTTCACTGCTAAATTCCTTGCCTTCTAGCTTATATTTGCCGTTTTCATACAGCTCGCTAGCCGCGACGTCAAGGGCTAGTTTGATCTGCTCGCCCGCTTTGTAGCCAGCTTTTTCGATAGCTTGCATGATGAGTTTGATCGGTTCTTCGTTATCGTTTAAATTCGGCGCAAATCCGCCCTCGTCGCCCACCGCCGTGCTGTGACCGGCCGCGTTTAGAAGGCCTTTTAGCGTGTGGTAAATTTCGCTCGCCGCTCGCAACGCGTCGCTAAATTTATCAAATCCAAACGGCATAATCATAAATTCTTGGAAATCCACGCTGTTGTTCGCGTGCGCGCCGCCGTTGATGATATTAAACATCGGCACCGGCAGTACGCTAGCGTTTGCGCCGCCTAGGTAGCGATACAAAGGCACGTCAAGGCTCTTTGCCGCCGCGCGCGCTACCGCCATAGATACGCCAAGCACCGCATTTGCGCCTAAATTTGAGTAATTATCGGTGCCGTCAAGCTCTCTCATCTCATCATCAAGCGCCTTTTGACCAAAAGCATCTAGTCCGATCACGGCTTCGGCGATCTGCGAATTTACGTTTTCAACAGCCTTTAGCACGCCCTTGCCGCAGTATCTATCGCCCCCGTCGCGAAGCTCCAGCGCCTCGCGTTTGCCCGTGCTTGCGCCACTTGGCACTATCGCGCTTGCTACGGTGCCATCACTTAGAGCCACGGTTGCTTTCACGGTCGGGTTGCCGCGGCTGTCAAGTACCTCTATCGCAGTTACGTCTTCTATAAATACCATTATTTTATTCCTCCGTATTTTCTTCTATGCTTTCGCCGTCTTCGTCGCTATCTTTGCCGCCCGCGCCGCTTATTAGCTTATCTAGGCCGATCGAGCTTTTTATCGTAGTTACGATCTCGTCGGAGATCTCCGAGTGCTCTTTGAGATAGGCTTTCGCGTTTTCGCGGCCTTGGCCGATTTTGGCGGCTTTGTAGCTAAACCACGCGCCGCTTTTGTCGATGATATCTAGCTTCACGCCGTAGTCGATGATCTCGCCGTCGCGGCTGATACCCTCGCCGAACATTATGTCGAATTCCGCCGTTTTAAACGGAGGTGCGACCTTGTTTTTCACGACTTTTACCTTTGTGCGGTTGCCGATAGGCTCTTCGTTTTGTTTTAGAGTGGCGATTTTTCGCACGTCTAGGCGCACGGATGCGTAAAATTTAAGCGCGTTACCGCCCGTAGTGGTCTCAGGAGTGCCGTAGCCCATAGCACCGATCTTCATACGAATTTGGTTAATAAAGATCACGGTCGTGTTCATCTTGTGCACGACGCCCGCGAGTTTGCGCAGCGCCTGGCTCATTAGACGAGCTTGCAGGCCTACGTGCTGATCGCCCATGTCGCCCTCGATCTCGCTTTTTGGCGTTAGAGCGGCGACGCTATCCACGACGATCAGCTCGACTGCACCGCTTCTAGCGAGGTTTTCTACGATTTCTAGCGCCTGCTCGCCAAAGTCAGGCTGGCTAACGTAGAGATTTTCGGTATCTACGCCCAAATTTGCCGCGTATTTTACGTCTAGAGCGTGCTCGGCGTCGATAAAAGCGCACGTGGCTCCCGCTTTTTGCGCTTCGGCGATGATGTGTAGCGTCAGAGTCGTTTTACCCGAGCTCTCAGGCCCGTAAACCTCGATGATACGGCCCTTTGGGATACCGCCGATACCAAGGGCCAGGTCAAGTCCTAACGAACCCGTGGAGATACTATCTATCGCCTCGACTTGCTTGTCGCCAAGGCGGATTAGCGTACCCTTGCCAAATGCTTTATCTATCTGCTTTAAAGCCGCGTCTAAGGCCTTTTTCTTGTCTGAATCGTTTGTCGGTGGGACTATCTTTTTCTCTTCTTTTTCTTTTGCCATCGGCTTCCTTAAATTTAAAATAATCGTGCTGATTTTATCAAATTTGAGATGAATTTTTGATTATTTACGCAAATTTGAAACGGGTCTGGGTGCGGTCAAATTTAGCCTAAATTTACGCCTTTTTTAAAACGTAAAGCAGCTCACTCACGTGCGTCGGACGGCTGGCTAGATTTCTGCTGCCGCGAAAGGCGTTATATTTTTGCTCTAAAATTCGCACTTCGCCGAGCCTTGCTAAATTTTGGCTAAATTCCTCGCGCGCGATGAAGCCCTCGGAGTTAAACGAGATGAGCACGAATTTTGCTTTTAGCTTTGAGATTAGCTCGAAAAATGCCGGCGCGGCGGCTGATTTTTGATTAAACACCGAGCGGTTCCAGCCTCTAGCGATACCGGAAACCCGCGAGATTTCGCTCGGGCGCTCGTAGTTAGCGATCAAATTTAACATAAAGTAGTTCGAGCCGTAGGGGTGCTGGTTATACGGCGGATCAAGATAGACTAGATCAAGCGGCGGAAGCTCGGCGGCAAGCTTGTTTGCATCCCGACTTTGCACGTCAAATTCGACGTTAAAATTTGAAAAAACGGGCTTAAGCAGGCTGATGTCTGCCGTGATGCGAGATAGCGCGTGTTTGCCGCGTCCGCCAAACTGCCCCAGGCCGTCTTTGTTTTTGTGAAAACCCTTGAAAATGCCGCTGGTATTGGCGTGCACGCTAGCTGAATAAAGTAGCGGCGCGATAAAAAAAACGTGCAGCTCCTGCGGCACGAGCGCATCGATCATCTGGCGTGCGGTGTCGATGTAGGCGGCGTTTTTTCTCGTGTAAAAGACGCGGTCAGCAGGCGAAATATTTGCCTCGTCTTTTGGCGCGTAAAGCTCGCAAATAAAGCCCTCGCGTAAATTTGCGCCGATTTGGCGAGTTAATTTGTCATGCCAAAAATCAAGCTCTTTTTTAAATTTTGCGTCCGCGTTTGCGAGGTAGCACTCGTTTGTGACGCGGCTATAAAGCTCCAAATCGTTTGCGACGATAAAATTTGCGTGGGATTTTAGAAACCGCGACACGATGCCGCTGCCGCTAAAAAGGTCGCAACAGCTTAGTTTTTCTTTCCCGAGTGCCTGTTTTGCGATATTTACGCCTTGTTCGATGAAGCTTAAAAGCGAGCGTTTGTTGCCCAGATAAGTTAAAATTTGCTCTTTTAAATACGCCTGATTTTCCATATTTTTCTTTATAAATTCCGCATTTTTATGGCGATTGTAGCAAAAATTTACTATAATTTCGCAATTTAGCCGCGCGCGAAATTTAAAGCGGAGCAAAAAGGATAAAATTTGAAGATTTTTAAGCATATAAACGTCGCTCACTCGCCCGACGCCGACGATATTTTTATGTATAAGGCGATTGATTTTGGCTGGGTAAGCTCCAAAAATCTAAAATTTAGCGCCACCGCGCTTGATATCCAGACGCTAAACGACGAGGCGCTAAAGGGCACCTATGAGGCCACGGCGATTAGCTTCGCGCTATATCCGCTTATCTGTGACGAATACGCGCTTTTGCGCACGGCGGTGAGCTTCGGCGAGGGTTATGGTCCAAAGCTAGTTAAGAAAAAGGGCGCGGTTTTAAAGCGAAATTTCAAGGTCGCGCTAAGCGGCAAGCACACGACAAACGCCTTGCTTTTTCGCATGACATACCCGCAGGCGCGCGTGATTTATAAAAATTTTCTCGACATCGAGGGCGCGGTTTTAAGCGGCGAGGTGGACGCGGGCGTGCTGATACACGAGAGTATTTTGGATTTTTCGGACGAGCTTTGCGTGGAGCGCGAGATCTGGGATATCTGGAGCGAGCTAGCGGGCGAAAATCTACCGCTACCGCTAGGCGGTATGGCGGTTCGCCGCAGCCTGCCTATAACGGACGCTACCGAGTGCGAGCGCGTGCTAACCGAGGGCGTACGTATCGCCACCGCACATAAGCCCTTTTTGTCGCACATGCTAATGGAACGAAACCTCATCCGCGTCGATAAAGAAAAGCTAAAAACCTATCTAAATCTCTACGCAAATGATAGCTCCATCTCGATGAACGAAACGCAGCTAAAGGCGGTAAACAGGCTCTTTGCGCTTGGTTACGAGCACGGATTTTACCCACTGCCTATCGATGCGAAAAACTACCTCGTGCCGACCGAGTACAACGATATAAGGTTTAGCTAATGCAATCAACGCTCATAGAACTCGGTATCGAAACTTTTAAGATCGCGCTATATCTGAGCTTTCCGATGTTGCTGGCGGGCCTATCGGCGGGCCTTATCATCAGTATATTTCAAGCTACGACGCAGATAAACGAGATGACGCTAAGCTTCGTGCCAAAGATCATTTTAGTCGTCGTCGTGATTATATTTTTGATGCCGTGGATGGTTTCGATGATGGTCGATTTCACGACGCGCATGATAGAGTTTATCCCGAATTTCGTGCAATGACGCAGCTTATAGATTTTTCCAAATTTAGCTCGGTGCGAGTGGGCGGCGTGCACGAAGTGGCGGTGCTAGAAAGCATTGCTGACGCTCTAAAGCCGGAATTTGCCGGGCACGTGATGATAGGCGGCGCAAATAACCTACTAGTCTCGCCAAACCCGCCCGCGATGATGATGCTAGGCGGCGCGTTTGATTATATAAACTTAAGCGGCGACGTGCTTAGTATCGGCGCTGCGACGAAGTCGGGCAAAATTTACAACTTCGCCAAAAAGCAGGGTATCGGCGGATTTGAGTTTTTGCAAAATATCCCCGGTACGCTTGGCGGACTAATAAAAATGAACGCGGGGCTTTGCGGCGTTAGCATCAGCGACGATCTACTCGCGGTACGGCTAGGACGCGGCTGGGTAGAGCGCGAGAGGATAAGCTTTAGCTACCGCAAAAGCGGGATAGATGAGCCGATATTTGGCGCCGAGTTTAAAATCTCGCGCGAATTTGACGCGGCTCTTGCGGCGGACTTTGCCGCTAAGCGCGCAAATCAGCCAAAGGGCGCTAGCTTTGGCAGCTGTTTCGTAAATCCGCCCGGAGACTACGCAGGCAGACTGATCGAATCGGTGGGGCTAAAGGGCTACGCGATAGGCGGGGCTAAATTTAGCGAGCGGCATGCAAATTTCATCGTAAATTTTAACGCCGCGACCTTCGCGGACGTAATCGGGCTCATAAATTTAGCCCGCGAGCACGTTTTGGAGCAGTTTGGCGTCGAGCTAAAAACCGAAGTCGTAATACTCTAATAAGGTAGAAACTATAAAAATAAGCAAAAAAGCAGCAGCCCTAGCGCTAGACGCAGAGGCAAGTTTGGGATGTTTTAATCCGGTTTTTGGATAAAACTTGAAGGACGAAAAGTAAATCTGACTCTAGACTTGAATAAAATTCAGCAAATCATACAGGAAAAAGATCAAAAGTTATTAAATAGATTAAAAAGATCGCCTACTACTTTAAAAGATAATTACAAAACAGGTAATCTAACTAGCAAGCTTAAATCAGCAAGTAAAAAAGTAGGTGGGGGTGTTTTAGAATTAGCCTTAAATTTAGGTGGCACTACACGATCTGAAATGTCTGATATGTTTAAAGATCTTAGGGGTGGAAAAGATTCACATAGGCAACAACTAAGAGATTTAAGACAAGAAGAGCTTGATCGTAGAACACAAGAAGAAACTAGGGATTATCTGAAAAAACTATCAGAAAATGAAGATAAGGAAGTTTTAAAAAGATTAAGTGATGATGACGATGAGTTAGAATATAGGAAAGACTCTTTAGAATCATTGAAAGCCACACGTAAATCAACTGAAGATGGCTTTTGGCAACTGACCGACAAATCTCAAGATATGGTTAGTGATTATAGCACTGCGAAATGAAAAAGGGGCTATCCCTTCCTTCGGAAGAATAAAAAGTGCGGTAAAAAACAACATCGTTTTCTACCGCACTTTTTTCATTTCAACTAAGCTTTAGCTGCTAAATATCGTTCCACCGTATCCACAATCGCTTGTGTTTGCGGATCGATTTCAATATTGATGAGGTCGCCTTCTTTGCGGCTGCCAAACA
>NZ_CALINL010000025.1 GCF_938045225.1 uncultured Campylobacter sp. | reverse complement strand
ACCTCAAACGGTTGTTTTTTACTCAAAGAACTTAATTTGCAACGCCAAATTTAACCAAACCAAATTTAGCGTCTTAAAGGCGCAAGTCTCGGTGCGTAAAATTTAGAAATATTTCCATACAAAAAATATGATTTTCGCTTCGCTTGTAAAAAATATATAAATTTTACCTTAAGAAATATTTTTCTAAGGCTAAAGTGTGTAAAATAGTCGCAAAATTTTGAAAAAGCTCGTAAAAAGAGCGAAATTTATACGCAAAATGCGGATTTTGAGAGTAAAATCAGAAAAAATCTTTGAAAGGAAGTTAAATGAAAACTACATCTTTGGCATTAGCCGGGTTGCTTTTCGCGTCTGCGCTGGGCGCAAAGGAGTTCGTATCTATCGGTACGGGAGCGATGACGGGCACGTATTATCCGGTCGGCGGAGCGATATGTCGCCTCGTAAATAAAGACCCGCAGATGAAATGCTCGGTGCAATCAACCGGCGGCTCGGTCTATAACGTAAATAACGTGCTAAAAAAAGAGCTAAATTTCGGTTTCGTCCAAAGCGACGTGGTTTATGATAAATTTAACGGCGTGGGTAAATTTGAGGGCAACGGCGATCAAAATTTGCGCGCCGTCGTCTCGATCTACCCTGAGCTTCTCGCGTTCGTCGTCTCAAAATCAAGCGGCATCGGCTCGATAAACGACCTCGAGGGCAAAGCGATCAACGTCGGCAACCCCGGTAGCGGCAACGAAATGACCGCGCTTGGCGTGTTTAAGGCGTTTGGTTTCGACGAGAAAAAGCTAAAACATCACGGCGTACTCACTGCCGGCGAATGCCCGCACGCTCTAAAAGATAAGAAAATCGACGGCTACTTCTACATGGTCGGCCACCCGACGGCTAACATCACCGACGCGGCAAACTCGTTGCCTATCGACATCGTAAACATCGAGGGCGAGCAGGTGGACAAGATGATAGCCGCGATGCCGTATTTCGCCAAAGGCACGATACCAAAAGGCACTTATGAGGGCGTAGATCACGACGTAAACAGCATTGGCGTTAAAGCCGTACTGGTAACCGACAAGGGCATGAGTGATACTGCGGTGGCTGCGGTCGTAAAGGCGATTTTAGATAACTTCGACGAGTACAAGAGCTTGCATCCGGCACTTGCAGCCGTTACTAAAGAGAGCCTGGTAGAGGGGCTTTCTGCGCCTTTGCATCCTGCTGCCGAGGCCGAGTTTAAAAAAGCCGGCATAATAAAATAAACTAGCTTGGCCGCATGGGTTAAATTTGGCCTGCGCGGCTTATTTTTCTTAAATTTAGGCTTGTTTTTAGTTTTTTGAGGATTTAAAATTTGACGCTTTGCTAGCTTTTTGGTGGTGGTTTTAAGCCGCTTGTAGGCGTCAAATTTTAGATTTGGCTCATGCGCGAGTTTTTGGCTAGTTTTGCTTACCGTTTGCAAAACCCGTATCTTTAGGGTACTGGGTTAAATTTGTAGGTAAACTTAAGGCGCAAAAGCTGGTCAAATTTAAAAATAAAGCCCGATTTTACGGGTGCAATCGCCAAATTTTATAAAAAGAAAATTTAAGAGGTTAAGAGCAAATATGGATAAAAATTTAAACGATACACGAACAAATACCGAGCCCGCGCAGGAAAAGGAGGAGTTCGTCGAGGTAAAGACGCGCGAGATAAACTCGAACTTTTATATATATTTTACTAGCATCATCTGCTTTGCGTGGTCGGTTTTTCAGCTTTACATCGCGTATTTTCCGATGAACACTACGATGTCGCGCTCGGCACACCTTGCTTTTGCTATCTGTTTGCTGTTTTTGCTTTATCCGCTTAAGATTCACAAAAAAGCCCACTCCAGCCTGCCGTTTTACGACATCGCGCTCTGTGTTGTTGGTACGCTAGCAGCGCTCTATCCGCTCATAGAGTTTTACGCTCTAGCGCAGCGTCCCGGAGACTACACGAGCTTTGATATAGCCGTAGCCTGCGTCGCCGTGGTCGTGCTGTTTGAGGCGGGTCGCAGGATCATCGGCCCGGCGCTTCCTATCATCGCAGCGATATTTTTGGCGTATGATTATTTCGGTCAGTATATGCCCGACATCATCGCGCACCAGGGCGCTAGCCTAAACAAGCTCGCAGGCCACATGTATCTTACGACTGAGGGTGTTTTTGGCGTGCCGCTTGGCGTTAGCGTGAGCTTTATCTATCTTTTTGTCTTGTTTGGTTCGCTTTTGGAGCGCGCGGGTGCTGGGCAGTACTTTATAAATTTAGCCTTTGCGCTGCTTGGTAAATTTCGCGGCGGACCAGCGAAAGCTTCGGTTATCGCGTCAGGACTAACCGGCATGGTGAGCGGTAGCTCTACGGCAAACGTCGTGACGGTGGGTACGTTTACGATCCCGCTGATGAAAAAGGCGGGCCTAACTAGCACCAAAGCCGGCGCGATCGAGGTGGCCGCAGGTGTAAACGGTCAGCTGATGCCGCCTATCATGGGTGCGGCGGCCTTTATCATCGCCGAGTTTTTGGGACTTAGCTACACAAACGTCATGATCGCGGCCGTGATTCCGGCATTTGTGTGCTACTTGTCGCTGTTTTTCATCGTGCACCTTGAGAGCTGTAAGCTAGGGCTAAAAGGCATGGAGCAGGGTGCCGGCATATCGAAGCTTAAAATTTTCGTGAGCGGTCTGCACTATCTTATCCCGATTTTGGTTTTACTCTACACCTTGCTAATCGCGAACGAATCGCCGATCTCGGCGGCTTTTAACGCTATTTGCGTGCTGTTTTTGATTATCCTTTTTCAAGAGCCGGTTAGAAAGATAGCTCACGGCGAAGACGTCGGCAAAGAGGACTTCATCATCGGCTTTGCGGATATATTTTGGGCGATGGTAACGGCGGCTAAAAGCATGACGACGATCGCGATAGCTACGGGTCTAGCCGGTATCATCGTGGGCTCGATCTCACTAACGGGCGTCGGTCAAGTACTCTCCGAAGTCGTGGAAAATTTAGCCGGCAACAACATCGTGCTTATACTCTTTCTCACTGCGATAATGTCGCTGATACTAGGCATGGGCTTGCCGACGACGGCAAACTACATCGTCGTTAGCTCGCTGGTCGCGCCTGTGATTTTGTTTTTGGCGCACAAAAACGGCTTTCTCATACCGGCCATCGCGGTGCATCTTTTTGTCTTTTACTTCGGTATCCTAGCAGACGATACGCCTCCGGTCGGTATCGCGGCATACGCTGCGGCCGGTATCGCCAAAGCAAACCCGGTAACCGTGGGCGTGCAGGGCTTTTTCTACGACCTGCGCACGACGATTTTGCCGTTTTCGTTCGTATTTAACAACAAGCTGCTTTTGATAGAGAGCGTAAACTCGGCCAATCCAAACGACGCCAAAGGCATAGTGTGGATAACAAATCCGCTCGAAATGGCGCTGATTTTCGGTACGGCGCTAGTGGGTATGTTTGCGTTTTCTTCGGCGCTTCAAGGGTATTTTGTTAAACGCGTAAACGTGCTCGAGCGCGCGCTGCTTTTGTGCGTAGTGCCGCTAACCTTGGTGCCTAATATGTGCGCTAAATACATCCCGTTTATCGCAAACGAATACGTTTCTTACGCGATCGGCGTTTTGCTTTACGTGGCGCTGTTTGCGTTTCAATGGATACAAAATAAAGCGGAAAAGAGAGTCGGCGTAGGCGCTTAGAGCCTGCGCTTTCTTGGTTTGCTAATTACTCTCTCGTAAATTTTAGAAGCTTGCGTTTTGGAAATAGCGTATAGAAAAGATAAATTTGGGTTAAATTTGACGGTCAAATTTAACCCGAGTAAGTAAAATTAAAGTCTTTTTGAGCGTTTTAGATCGCTTGCAAATTGGCACCCGAGGCTATCGCCTATCTTGCATGCTTTTTCAAAAAGCGCATATGCCTCTTTAAATTTTTTCTCCTCTAGCAGATACGATCCCGCAGTCGCGCATGAAAAGCCGTCGCCAAGCTCGCAGCCTTTATTTAGCAGCGCGCGCGCCTTTTCTTTGTCACTAGACACGTATATCCCGCCGGCACCCGAGCAAGCCTCTTTAGAGCCTAGTTCGCAGCCTTTTTCGTATAACTCAAGCGCTTTTTTGGTGTCAGGCAGGATATCTTTGCCCAGCTGATAAAGCGCGCCCAGTTTTGCGCAGGCTAGGCCGTTGTTCGCGTCGCAGGCGGCTGCAAATTTTTCGCGAGCCGTTACAAATTTAGAGCTCTCGTAGGCCTTTACGCCGTCCTCAAAATCGCCGCCCAAGGCAAAAACCGCGGCAACTAGCATTAGAAGTTTTTTCATTATCTCCCTTTAAATTTTAAATATTCTATTTTAGCATATTTAAAATTATTTTTTGTTTAGCCGTTGTTCCCGCATCTTGAAATCAGGCATGAGCTTAGCGATGAAGTCATAGAAGCTTTTTTGATGGTGCGGGTATATGAGGTGGGTAAGCTCGTGAAGCACGACGTATCCGACTAGCTCGGGGGCTTTTTCGATCAAATTTAGGCTTAAATTTATATAGCCTTTGCGCGAGTTGCAGCTACCCCAGCGAGTGGTCATTTTGCGCACAACGACGCGGTTTATTTTTCGGTTTACGGTAGGAGCGAATTTAGCTATAAAATGCCCGTAAATGCGCCTCGCAAAAGCTTTTTTGTAGTTTTCTAGCGCAACTAAACTCGCAGCATAAATTTCGCCGTCAAATTTACGTCCGTCCATGCTAGTAAATTTAGCCTCGTCAAGGTATGGATCAAATTTAATAGAGTCAAATTCGCCGTCAAATTTAGCGCCGTAAAGGTGCGGGTCTAGCCCGTCCGAGCTCAAATTTAAACCGTCAAAAACTCCTAAATCGCTTGCAAACCTTATCAAATTTACGCCCTTTAAATTCGGTTCGAATTTTATGCGGTAAACCTCGCCCAGTAGCCTAAACTCGTCCTCGCGCGGCAAATTTGCTAGCGTCTTTTCGCGAGCCGATTTTAGCCAGTCGTAGTGTTTTTGCACGAACTCTAGCGCATATTTTTGTGCGGCGTAAAAGGGCAGCGAGACCGATACTTCGCCAGTTTTAGCGACCTTTAGGCGGGTTGTTTTGACGCCTTTTTTAAAATTTAGTGTGATGCCAAATTCGCCGCATTTTACGCTAACGGTTTTTACACTAGGCGCTTTTCTTGCCATTTTCTGCTTCTCCAGCGCCACGTGTTTACGAGTCCGCGTAGCCACTCGTCGGCGGTAAATCCGATCCAAACGCCGATGATTCCCATGCCCTGCACGATGCCCAGATAGTATCCTAGCGGCAAGCTCACGCCCCACATGAACACAGCACCCGTCATCAGTGGAAATTTGGCATCCCCGCTCGCGCGCAGGGCGTTTACGATGACGATGTTAAACGTTCGTCCCGTCTCAAGAGCGATAGAAAGGGTAAAAAGCGGCAGCATGACGGCCTTTAGCTCCTCGGTCAAATTTAACCGCTCCATGATCTCAAATTTGCCAAAATACGCCGCTAAAACGACCGCGAGAGTCGCTATAAAACCGATACGAAGCGCGCGGAAAGTGCGCGAGTATGCCTCGTCAAATCTCATCGCGCCGACTAGGTGGCCGACGATGACCTCGTTTGCCACGCTGATGCTGGCTCCGCAAAGTAGGATTAAAAGCGTGATCTGAAAGTAAATAGTCTGCACGTTTAGGCTAGCCTCGCCCATACTTGCCACAAAGCCGAAAGCCACCATATACTGCGCCATCCAGAGCAAATTTTCGCCCGCGCTCGGAAGCCCAACGGATAAAATTTTACGCAAAATAACAAATGGTAGGCTAAATAGGCGCTTAAAGAAAATATTAACTTTGGCGTAGCGGGTCAGTATCAAAAATAGCACGATAACGCCCACCAGTCGTCCCACGACCGTCGATACCGCGACGCCGTAGAGGCCGTAGTTGGGCAGTCCCAGCCAGCCAAAAAGCGCGATGGCGTTGCCGCAAAGGGTGATGACGTTCATGAGTAGGGAGACCAGCATGACGGCGGTGGCGAAGTTATAAACGCGAAGCACGGCTGCAAGCACCATGCCGATACCGTCAAAGGCTAGCGCGATACCGAGCATATGCAGGTAACCAAAGCTCTGGGCGCGAAGCTGCTCTGGGACGTTTAAAAGCTCTAAAATCTCAAATCCGAAAAAGTAAATAAAAACCGCGCTGCCAAGGCCGATGATCGTGTTAAACGTGATGCTAGCGTGTATGACGCGTTTGGCTAGGTTGTGATTTCGCGCGCCTAGAGCCTGCGCGACTACGACCGAACAGCCTACGCTAAGGAAGCTAAAAATGGTCATAAATAGATCCATTATCTGATTACCCGCGCCCATGGCGCCGACTAGATGGACGCTAACCTTGGTCACCATATATGTGTTTATGATGAGCGTCACGAAGTGTAAAAACATATCTAAAAATATCGGGATAGTGAGCTTTTTGAGCGATAAATTCATAATTTCTCTTTTGTAACGTGGATTTTAAATAACGCGAGATTATACCAAAATATAAATTTAAAGCGTTTTAAGGCGGCGCTGTGTTCTTTGCGGGCGAGCAGGCATAATCTTTTTATTAGCTTAATCAAGTATAATTGAAAAAATTTAATCTAAACGGATATCAAATGCACAAAACAAATTTCACGTCACGCTGGGCGTTTATCATCGCTTGCGTGGGCTCGGCTATCGGTATGGCCAACGTCTGGGGGTTTCCTTATAAGGTCGGTACGAACGGCGGCGGCGCGTTTTTGCTCGTTTATCTGTTTTTTGTCGCGATATTTTCCTATGTCGGACTTTCTGCTGAGTACGCTATCGGCAGACGCGCCAAAACCGGTACGCTAGGCTCGTACGAATACGCATGGAAGAGCCGAAACTGGGGCACTTTCGGTAAAATTTTAGGCTGGATACCGCTGGCTGGCTCGATGTGTATCGCTATCGGCTACGCAGTCATCATCGCGTATGTTTTAAAGGCGCTATTTCAGGCGATCACGGGCTCGCTGATGACCGTGGATACGAACACTTGGTTCGAGTCCTTTGCGCTTTCGTCCTATTCGGTCGTGCCGTTTCACTTTATCGTCGTTGCGGGCACGCTATTTACGCTATTTTTCGGCGCGCACAGTATCGAAAAGACAAATAAAATCATGATGCCGCTATTTTTCGTGCTATTTTTTATCCTCGCTATCAGAGTGGCGTTTTTAGACGGGGCGTTTGGCGGGTATAAATTCGTCTTTCACAGCGACTGGGGCAAGCTAGCCGACCCGATGGTATGGGTAGCGGCGATGGGTCAGGCCTTTTTCTCGCTATCTATCACGGGCTCTGGTATGATCGTTTACGGCGCGTATCTATCAAAGGACGAGGATGTAGTAGATAGCGCGCAAAAGACGGCGATCTTTGATACGATCGCGGCGATGACAGCGGCGCTCGTTATGCTGCCTGCGGTATTTGCCTACAGTATGGATCCGGCGGCAGGACCCGGGTTACTTTTCGTAACGCTGCCTAAAATTTTACAAGACATGCCCGGCGGTCAAATTTTCGCGATTATTTTATTTACGGCGGTGATTTTTGGCGGCGTGACCTCGCTGCAAAATATGTTCGAAGCAGTCGCCGAATCGATAATGCACAAATTTCCTAAGCTAAAGCGCGGCGTCGTGCTAATCGCGCTTTGCATAATATGCTTTGGCATAGGCGTAAATATGGAAGCCATAACTAGCTGGGGGCCGTGGATGGACTTCGTGTCGATCTATATCATCCCTATCGGCGCAGTGATCGGCGCGGTGTCGTGGTTTTGGGTCATCAAAAAAGAAGAAATCATGGACGAGATAAACACTGGCGCAGCAAAAAAGCAAGGCGCGTTTTGGTATTTTACGGGCAGATATATCTACGTGCCGATGGCGCTTACGCTTTGTATCATCGCGCTTAGCATGCATATCTCGTTTTAAGGCTCGCGCGTGGCTCTAATCGACCTTATCGACGTTAGTAAAAAATTCGGTCCGAATGAAATTCTAAACAAAATAAGCCTCAGCGTAAACGAGCGCGAGCGTATCGCTATCATCGGCAAAAACGGCAGCGGCAAAAGTACGCTGATGAAGCTAGTCGCGGGCTCGCTAGAGCCTGATAGCGGTAGGCGTATCGTGCAAGGCGGCGTAAAAGTAGAAATGCTCGCGCAAAATCCTAAATTTGACGATGCGGCGACGGTAAAAGACGCGCTAAATTTGGAGCTAAAAGAGATCTTTGACGCGCGCGACGAGTATGCGGCGGTACTAGAAGCGCTCGGCCGCGATCCGCACAACAAAGAGCTAAATGCTAGGCAAGACGAGCTAATCAAATTTATCGAGGCAAAAGACGGCTGGCAGATCGAGCGCAAGATCGAGCGCGTGCTGGAGGAGTTTAAACTAAAAGAGTACGAAAATCGCGCCGTTTCTAGCCTTAGCGGAGGCGAGATACGCCGCGTGGCTCTGGGTGCTTTGATACTTAAAAAGCCCGATATTTTGCTGCTTGACGAGCCTACGAACCACCTTGACGTTTATATGGTGAGATTTTTAGAGGATATGCTAAAAAGCTCGCGCCAGACGATAGTTTTTATCTCGCACGATCGTTACTTTATCGACGCGCTGGCAACTAGAAGCGTCGAGATCGAGGAGGGCGCGCTGGCGTCATTTGATGGCGGTTACGCAAACTATCTAGCTAAAAAAGAGGAAATTTTAGCCAGCCTAGCTAAATCTCACGAAACTCTGCTAAAACAACTAAAAGCCGAGGAGGAGTGGCTACGCCGCGGCGTCAAAGCGCGTCTAAAACGCAACGAAGGTCGTAAAGAGCGAGTGCTAGCCATGCGCGAGGAGGCTAAGAAAAATCCTGGCGTGATACGCCGCGTTAGGCTCGAGCTTGAGCGCGCGAGTAAAAATTTTAACCAAACGCAAAGCGTAAACCGCAAAAAAATGCTCTTTGAGATCAAGCAACTAAGCAAAACTATCGGCGGCAAGCAGCTTTTTTCGGGTTTTAACGCGCGCGTTTTGCAAGGCGAGCGCATCGCGATAGTCGGACGAAACGGCAGCGGCAAAAGCACTCTTATTAAAATTTTACTCGGGTTTGAAAAGCCTAGCAGCGGCGAGATCAAGCGCGGCGAGGTGCGCGTGGGGTACTTTGATCAGTCGCGAAGCGCGCTGGATGACGATAAAAGCCTCATCGAGACCTTTTGTCCAAACGGCGGCGATCACGTCATGGTGCGCGGGCGAAATATGCACGTTTATGGCTACCTTAAAAATTTCCTATTTCCTAAAGAATTCCTCGATAAACCCATCGGCGTGCTAAGCGGAGGCGAGAAAAACCGCGTGGCGCTCGCGCTGCTTTTTAGCAAGGAGTACGATGTGCTCGTGCTAGACGAGCCTACAAACGACCTCGATATCGCTACTATCAACATCCTTGAAGACTATCTGCAAAGCTTTGAAGGCGCTATCATCATCGTGAGCCACGACCGCTACTTCGTCGATAAGATCGCGCACAAGCTCTGGGCATTTGAGGGCACTCAAATAGAGGTGCTACATCAAGAGTACAGCGTCTATCTCGAGCTAGAAGACGAATTAGCCGAGCTTGGTAAATTTGAAGCGAGCCTAGCAAACGAAGCCGAGCAAGCGCAAAAACAAAAGAGCAAAGCCGGCGCGAAGCTAAGCTATAAGCAAACGCAAATTTTATCCTCGCATCCCGAAAAAATCGCCGCGCTAGAGGCTAAGATAAAGGAGCTAAACGCCGGCCTTAGCGATCCAAAAATCTATCAGCAAATCGGTCTAACCGCGCTTTATAACGACCTAGAAGCGGCAAAAAGCGAGCTGGAGACGCTTGAAAACGAATATTTTGAAGTCTTAGAAATCGCCGAAAATTTGGAGCAAATTTGAAAAAATTAACTAAAACGGGCAGAGTTAGCGCTCTAAATTTACGCACTATTAAGCGAGACGAGTTTATCGGCGCTAGTTTTGAGCTGGACGGGATTAAATTTAGCGGCGTTTTTTCGGCTGATTTTAGTCTAGAACAGGGCGACCTCGTGCGCGTAAAGTACGAAAGAGACGGTTTTATAAATAGAATAACCCTGCTTGAAACCCTGGCTAAAAATAGCGAAAATAGGAGCATGATGGCAAAAATCATGAACATTGCGGTTTTTATCTCGCTGACGCTTCTTGCTCTTTGTATCGCGGGCGGAGTGATTTTTTCTTTGATTACTGGCAGATTTGAGATTCGCGATTTTACCGATATTGTTCGGCTTATTTGTATTTGCTTCCTTGTTTGGTCGCTAGCTTACCATGCGATAGGAAAATTTAAAATTTTGAGACAATTTGCGTAAATTTTGAGCTCAAATTTGCCTCGAGGCGTTAAAAATCAGAGCTTTTAAAATAGGTGGCACCTTGAAAGATAAAAAATTTATACCACTTTGCTTATTTGCGCTTTTTGCCGTGCTTTTTACGGTATTTTTCATGGTTTACGTCGCTAGCTACGAGGAGGAGGGCGAATTTGTCCAGATAGGTAGCAGCGAATTTTACACTACGCCGCAGGGTAAAATTTACGCGCTAATCCCAAGTGGAGGCAAATTTGAGCTAAAAGGCGCGCGTGCGGGTAAATTTAAGGTTCTTGCGCCGGGCGGTTATCGCGGGCGAAACGTCGGCATGGACGAAAGCGCCGTCTACCGCGGCAATCTAGCTATGAGCGGAGTTAATCCGGCTCGTGCCTGAGCAAGGCGAGCTCGCAACAAAACAAGATTTATATGAAAACAAAGTAAAAAATCATAAAATATATCCTTGTAAAGGTCGTTATACTAAAAAAACTCGTCTTGTTTCGTTTTTTGGCGCCGATAATAATTTAAACGGCTTAATTTAACTTGAATAGCAAATTTGTTTCTTGTTCTAGTAAAAACTGTAGAATAAAATCGTAATTTATCAATAAGGACAAAACGTGAAGAAAATTTTACTTAGCTCGCTAGTTTTTGCGGGTCTTTTACTCAACGGATATGACTCAAATGACGGTATCGGCGAAGAAGTATATCTAAATTCCATTCAAGAAAACGGAAAATACGGCTTTGCCGACGAAAACGGCAATATAGTAATAAAAGCGCAATACGACAAGGTGGGCGAATTTGAAGACGGGCTCGCGGCTGTTGCTATCCTTAACGAAAAAGAATCAAAAATGGGATTTATTAACACTAAAGGCGAGGTGGTTATACCGATAAAATACGACAACGGCTCAGAGTTTAGAAACGGCGTGGCATTGGTGTTTTTAGATAAAAAATGGGGTGCGGTAAATCGCTTTGGGGATATGGTTTTAAATATGGAATTTGACGATGCAAAACTGGAAGAAGAGATAATAATCGCTGCCAAAGACGGTAAATACGGTATCTATGCAAGAGACGGCAAGGAGCTGATCGCTCCAAAGTATTATATGATAGAAGAATTTAAGGAAAGTGGATTTGCGGTAACGTGGGTAAAAACAAACGACAAAACAAGACACGGCGTCATCTATAAAAACGGCAAAGAGGTGCTTCCTCCAAAATTTGACTATAATCCGATCTTTTATGATGATGAGCAGCAATATCAATTAATAAGCATGGACGGCAAATACGGCGTTATAAATCGTGCGTATGAGATCGTAGTGCCTATAGAGTATGAAAAAGTAGATTTTGATATATCAAATTCCGGAGTTCTTATTTACAGAAAGGATGGTAAAATGGGCTTAGTTGCCTCGGCGGATAAAAAGACCGAGCCAAAATTCGACATGATAGAACTCGATCCTATAAAGAAAAATGTGTTTCATGTTAATGAAAACGGAAAATGGGGGTTATACGGTGAAAATTTAGAGCCGATAGTTGAACCAAAATACAACGAAGCGTTATTTTTTGGCGATCATAACGTCTCGACCTTTAAAGAAAACAAAAAATTTGGCGTGATAGATATAAACGGTAAAATCATCATACCCGCACAGTATTTTGTGATTTTTATACATAGGGATGGAATCTACGCTTATCCAAAAGATGACGATAAATCAAAAATATATTTTACGCTTGACGGTAAGCCGAAAAATCTAAAAGAACAATGAAGTTTTATAAAATTAACAAGCATGAAAAAATTTGCGTGAGATAAAAATCGACGTTGTAGCGGTCTTTGCTCGTCGCTAGCAAATTTTAATCAAATTTTCGCTAAAATCGGGTCAAATTTAAAAGGAGTGCAAATGAAACTGGGAAATTTTTCCGCAAACTCAAGCCTAAGCAATCAATACCTAGAACAAGCTCAAAATAATAGCGCAAAAGCCCTAAATAACATCTCCGCACAGCGTGCTCTAAGCGGTATCGACAGCGCAAATCTAGTTATCGCAGACTCGCTACGCTCTCAAAGCTCCACGCTAGAGCAGGGCGTCGCAAATGCAAACGACGCTATCGGCATCCTGCAGATCGCAGACTCCACGCTAGCAAATATCACGCAAAGCGCCGACCGCATCGGCGAGCTCTCGGTGAGATATAACGGCGGCATCCTAAACGCCGACCAGCAAAAGATGATAAAAAGCGAGGCAGACGCGCTCGTGGGAGCGATGAGAGAGAGCACGCAGCAGGCGAGTTTTAACGGTAAGAACGTATTTGGCGGGCAGATGAGCTTCCTAACCGGCAACGGCACGGCGAGCGTAAATTTAAGCGCGCCCGATTTTAGCGGTATAGACGTGAGTAACGGCGATAGCGTGAGTAAATTTATCGGTAGCGTAAACGCTCTGCGAGGCGAGATCGGCGCTGCGCAAAACGGCATAATCTCGGGCATCAACGCAAGCCTAACCAAAAACGTCGCGCTAAGGCAAAGCGAGTCGCAGCTACAAAATAACGACATCGCTAAAAATCTAAGCGCATTTAAGCAAAACGACCTGCAAGCAAACGCTGCGATCCTAGCTCAAGCGCACAATACCGCAAGCTTGCAAAGCCAGTTTAACAGGCTTTTGGGCTAAATTTAACTGCCTTACATTTTGGCCGCTACACTCCTTGGCGGCTAAAATGCTTTTGTTTTTACTCTGACTTTTGCGATCTAATCGCGTCTTAAATCAATCGGTCAAATTTATCTAAACCCTCCACATCACTTTTGCTAGGATTATCATTATGACGCACAAAACAAGGGCAATGATGTGCGAGTATTTGCCGAAGGGATCTGGTTTTTTTAGCTTATAGACGTAAAAGAGCGATATCGCCGTGATTAGGCACATTAGCCCTAGCACACCGATCTTGGTCGCGAGTAAAATTTGAAACGGACTACCGAGCCATCCGTTCTCGCCGCCAAAATAATCCTTTGCCATATAAACGCCGCTGATGATCAGCAGTAAAAACGCCGTACCGAACACCTTCGCGCTGCCTTTGGTGTAGGCTTTTTTGACGCGAGCGAGCGTATCTTCGTCTATATGCTTTTTAGCAAACGGAAATATACAAACGTCGAAAAATACGTAGCCGACGAAGGCGACGGCGCTCAAAATATGAACAATCAGGAAAAATAGATACATTTAGGACCTTTTTTGTTTGATTATATTTAAATCGGTCGTCCAAACAGATGATTTTGATTAAGGATTGTGTTGAAAAGAGGGCTAAAATTTATAAAAAATAAGCGGATAAAAACCACATAGAGTCAAATTTGGATTGGGTAAATTTGAGATAACGAATTTAGAGATTTATAAAAACCGCCCGTCAAATTTAACGGGCGGGGTAAATTTAATGGTGCGTAAAACGCTAAAACCTTAAATTTTCGTTTGAGGCCCTTGCCAAAACAAGGGCTAAATTTTACTCGACTTCGGCGTCGATGACGTCGTCGTCTTTTTTCTTGCCGCCGTTTGCTTGCTCGGCAGCAGCACCGTCTTTTTTATACATCGCTTCGGCTAGTTTGTGGCTGGCTTCGCTTAGAGTTTTGACTTTCGCGTCGATCTGCTCTTTGCTCGCGTTTTCGTCTTTTAGCGTCTCTTTTAGCTCATCAAGCGCCTTTTGGATGCGCTCTCTATCCTCGGCAGGTATTTTCTCGCCTAGCTCGTCGAGGCTCTTTTGCGTTTGGTGCGCTAGCGCGTCGGCTTGGTTGCGCGCCTCTACCGCGTCTTTGCGCTTCTTATCGTCCTCTTTGTGT
>NZ_CALINL010000024.1 GCF_938045225.1 uncultured Campylobacter sp. | reverse complement strand
TAGTATAAATTATTAAATTTTTTTATCAAAATTTACCGCAGTATTCCTGTTTTACAAGTACTACGTTTAGGTATAATCGCCCGAATTTAACAATTTTTACAAAAACTAAGAAAAATAAGAAGCCTCTATAAAAAATCAAATATACATCCAAAAGCCATCCGTGGATATAAAGAAGTAGCTTGTGGCGTAGAGGCGCGTAAGCCCGGCAAGCTCATCTATGCCGTCGTTTTTTAAGCAGTTTCAAGAAAAATCAAATTTAAAGTCGCAAAGCCTATAAACAAGCGAGTGAATAACTTTTTTAAAAACTCATTCTCGTCAGTATTTGCATGCTTTTGCGCTAAATTTTCAGTCTCTTTAAAAACTAGCTAGACCTCTTTCATTATTTTAAGCCCATTGTGATCTCACCCGCTAAATTTTTTATCATAGAGGTATGATCTAGGAAAAATGTTTTGTCATTTGGCAAATGTGGCTGATACGTCAGTGTTTTGGCTGCTGGTGCGCTTAAGATTACATTTATCAGTTTAAATTCAGGCGGTAAGACAAAATAAAGTTTTGGCTTAGGAATTTCATTTCGAAAGAGCCTTTGTGCGTAAAATTTACTGAAATTTTCATTTTTTGGTAGCTTTATCTCTTTAAAGAGTTCAAGCGGTAAAAAATAGCGCGCCAAAGCGTGAAGTCCATGCGCAAAAACGTAGAGGCGTTTTTCAAATTTAGGCGCCTCCGTCCTGCCAAAAGTGGAGCAAAATTTCTGCAAATGCTCGCTCATGGCAGCCGTGTCCTTTTCATGCAAGGCTAGTACAAATTTAACCGCCTCTCTTTCGTTTGCTGGCTTTTTAGACTCTGCAAAAGTGCGTGCTTTTTCTAGGGCAGGGGCAAGTAAATTTTCATCTTGCCAAAGTATCGCTGTGAGCAGATCGTGCATGACGCATAGAAATTTATAGCCGTTTTTGCTAGGTGGCAGGCCTTTTGGAAAGATCCTTGCCATGCTCTCTGTGTCACCGCAAGCGATAGCAAAAAACGCAGGGATCAGTTTCTCACACTGGTCATATCCGCCGCTGCAGCCTGGGAGTAAATTTAGCTTAGCGTATTGAAAAATGAGATCATTTAGTGCCTCGGCGTCGCCCTCAGCTAGGCACTTTTCAAGGCAAAAGTCATAACGTCTGGCTCTTGAAAAAGATAGCGAGCGTATGAGCTCACATAAAAAGTCGTAATCGTTTAAATTTTTCTCTTTTATCTCGGCGTAAATGCTTGCGTACTCGTCTAAAAGTAGCTCTTCATCGCTTTTTGGTGGTTTTTTAGCTTTAAAAATGTTAAATAATCCATCTAAAAATGACATTTTGCGTCTCCTTATTTTTGCTAATTTTATCCAAAAATGCCTTATTTTTTTCACGTGCAAAAGGCGGCTTTGGCGGATAGTTTAACCTTGTTTTGGCTATAATCGCCCCAAATTTAAGCAAATTCAGGATAGAGATGGCAGGCGAAGACCAAGAAAAAACCGAAGAACCCACCTCCAAAAAGATCGAAGACGCGCGCAAGGACGGTAACGTCCCCAAAAGCCAAGACCTCGCAGGCTTCGTCACGCTCGCGGTCGCGATCTTCGTCGTGGTGGCGCTTCTTGGCTTTATCGGCGATCAGTTTTTCACGCTGTATAACTACTATCAGAGTCTAATCGGCCAGGAGTTTACGCGCAAACTACTCTTTAGCGTCGCGATCACAACGATATTTCGCACGTTGCTCATCATCCTGCCCATCGCCGTTTGCATCGCGATCGCGGGCGTCGTCGCTAATCTCATGCAGTTTGGATTTATATTTACGACTAAGCCTTTGGAGCCGAATTTAAACAAAATCAACCCGTTAAAAGGGCTCAAAAATCTCTTTTCTCTTAAAAAATTGATAGACGGCATCAAAATGGTGCTCAAGGTCACGGCGGTTTTTACGGTCGGATTTTTGATGTTTTTAAGCTTTATCAAAGAGCTGCCACACACGCTGTTTTTCTCGATGGCGGCGCAGCTAGCGTGGCTAAAGGAAAAAATGCTAATTTTAGCTGCCGTGATGCTAATCGTGATGTTTATCATCGGGCTTCTTGACGTTCTGATCGTGCGTTTTCAGTACTTTCGCGACCTGCGCATGAGCAAACAGGAGATCAAGGACGAATACAAACAGATGGAGGGCGACCCGCAGGTAAAAGGTCGCATCCGCCAGCTGCAAATGCGAGCCGCGCGCAACAGGATGATGCAAAATATCCCGCAAGCAGACGTCATCATCACCAACCCGACCCACTACGCCGTCGCGCTTCGCTACGATAAAACAAAGGAAAAAGCGCCCGTGATCCTAGCTAAAGGCGTAGATTTTCTAGCGCTTCGCATCAAGCAAATCGGAGTAGAAAACAACGTCAAAATTGTCGAAAATCCGCCGCTAGCGCGCGAGCTATATAAGATGTGCGAGGTGAACGATATGATACCTGCGGAGCTCTTTCGCGCCGTCGCCGAAGTGCTAAGCTTCGTCTACATGAGCGACAAACAAAAATTTGGCGATAGGCTGAAGTAAATTTAAATTTGAGTTTTTGATTGCAAATTTGAAGTTAAATTTGAGATCAAATTTACGCCGCTCAAATTTGGATAAATTTGCAAATTTTACCTGCCGAGACACGCAGATTTACAATGCTAAATTTGGTTTTATTAAATTTAACACTGCGTACTTAATCTTCCTTGTTAAGGGGGAAGGGGCTTGAATGACGAAGTCGCT
>NZ_CALINL010000023.1 GCF_938045225.1 uncultured Campylobacter sp. | reverse complement strand
CAAATAAAATTATTAATACAATATTTAATATCTAAATCATTACATGGACGTAAACGAGAAATCCAAGGTTTAATCAATAAATCATCAATACCACCTGCCATAGCTACAGCTAAAATGCATCCCGAGATAGTTACGACGATTTGTCCCATCGTTTCGTTATTTTTTATAATTAAATAACAAAGCGAAAGATATAACGGAATCCAATAGAAACCATTAGTGAGAGTCATCATAACCCCACTAACCATTATGTTATCATAGCCATTGATGAAAATCAAAAGCTGTCTGTCTAAGTTTATAATATCAGATATATTCAATGCAATTAATAATATACAATGTATAATTAAATTTCTTCTACACTATGAATTGGTAGCCAACCTTCACGATTATCAGACAACCTTACTTTATACCAATCCCTAAATGTACGATCTATAATATAAACTTTAGTACCTTCATGTAAAAGGATTTCATCAGTACCAGTCTTATTTGGTGCATTTTTTATATAAACGATAGGTGCTAATACAATCGCATAATTATTATCAATTATGACAGATTTACGTGAGATTGCAAATATTGTACTTAATATAAATAGTACAATTCCTATTGATGAAATATAGAATCCATACTTCCTTATCGTTACTGAACTCATGAAAAAATATGATAAAGAGCCAAAGATTGCTATGATAATACTAATAATACCCAAAAACGCTGAAGCCGCCGTGAATAAATTCGGCAAAATATACATTAACTGAAGTTTATGCTGATTGTCTTGCATCTTTTTCCTCGTAGCTAAAAAACCCTAAAATGCCAGCACTCGCGACCTTTTCGCCTACGCTGACGCTTATTCTCGTATTTGCGGGCAGTATCAAAACCACCTCGCCGCTACCTAAAAAACCAAATCGCCTGCCCGCTTTTAGTCGGCTGAAATTTTCAAAAGAAATGCCTTTGCTAAGAGGCCCCGCGATGACGCGGATCGCAAATTTATTATTTGAATTTTTACAGACGAACAAGGCTCGCTCGTTTAAATTTTTAGAAGCTTCCATGGCATTACACAAAAACAGTCCGTGCCTTTGTTTGGCCTCTAAAAGCTCCATATCGCAAGGAGCTCTGAGCGCGCCCGGGTCAAATACGCCCTTGCGGATAGTTATGGCTACGCACTGCGTATCAAAATAGTAAATTTTATCTATGCTTTTTATCTTACCGTCGATCGGACTAAGTACGGCGTACGCATCATCGCTACCTAGTGCTCGCTCCGGGTTTCTAAACCAAAATACGCAAAGCGCAAAAAGCACGAAAAATAAAATTTGACATACGCCCAAAACCAGCGCAAGCAAAAGCAAAAGCCCTAAAACGAAAACGTATTTGTAGCCCTGTTTTGCGATTAGCCCGATGTTTTGCATATCTTTACACTTGTTCCTCTTTGTTTTCTTCTAAATTTACGAGCCTACTAGACATCCCGTGCTCTTTTTCGTAGTTTGCGATAATCTCTCTAACCTTCGCGCCCTCGATGGTTTCCTCTTCGTAAAGCGCCTCAACCATATTTTCTATCGCGTCGCCGTAGGTTCTTAGCGTCTCAAGCACGTGTTTATAGCGCTCATCAAGCGTGGTTTTGATAAATTCATCCACTTTTTCCGCCGTTTTATCGCTATAGTCCCTATCGGCCTGACCGCCGGATAGGAAAGTACTGCGGCGCTTTTCAAGCACCATGAGTCCCGCGATATCGCTCATACCGTATATCGAGATCATCGAGCGAAGTATATCGGTCGCGCGCTCTAGGTCGTTGCCCGCACCGGTCGAAATCTCTTTTATAAAGACCTCTTCAGCTGCGCGCCCTGCTAAAAGCACATCCACTTCAGCCATCAGCTCGTGGCGCTGCATCATAAATTTATTCTCTTCAGGCGTATGGAGCGTGTATCCCAGTGCCGCAAGCCCGCGCGGTATGATCGATACTTTGGTGACTCTGTTTGCGCCTTTGGTGGTTTCGGCTATGAGCGCGTGTCCGCTCTCGTGATAGGCCACGATGCGTTTTTCTTTCGGATTTATGCGGCGAGATTTTTTCTCAAGACCAGCGATCGCTCTCTCAACGGCCTCGAGCAAATCAGCCTGCTCGACTTTGCCTTTTTCTTTTCTGCCCGCTAGTAGCGCGGCTTCGTTTATAATGTTTGCCAGATCCGCTCCCGCAAGGCCCGCCGTCATGCGCGCGATATCTTCGATACTAACGCTATGATCTAGCTTAATATCTTTTATATGTACGCGTAAAATTTCGATCCTACCTTTAAAATCAGGCTTATCGACGAGCACCTGCCTGTCGAATCTACCCGGCCTTAAAAGCGCGGCATCAAGCACCTCCGGACGGTTCGTCGCGGCAAGTACGATAACGGGCGACGCATCCGAGCTAAAGCCGTCCATCTCAGCCAAAAGCTGGTTTAGCGTTTGCTCGCGCTCGTCGTTTCCGCCGATCATTCCGCTAGCTGCGCGACTTTTGCCGATAGCGTCGATCTCGTCTATAAAGACGATCGCCGGGGCTTCTTTTTTCGCATTTTCAAAAAGATCTCTCACGCGACTAGCACCCACGCCGACAAACATCTCGATA
>NZ_CALINL010000022.1 GCF_938045225.1 uncultured Campylobacter sp. | reverse complement strand
ATAATTATATAGTAGTTAAAATAAATATTAAAAGTATATTTTTAACTTAAGCTAAAGCAAATGGGAAGGAAAGGTAAGTCGCAAAAATAATCATTAAAGATAAGCATATGCTTCATTCGTAAACTTCAGAGGTTAAATTTCAGAAACACTAAAGTATAAAATAAGAAATTCTACTTACGGTAGCAAGTAGACGGAAGCTCACAGTCACCAACCCTACCTAATTTAATTCTCATACGCAAAATAATATCTTCCAGTTATATTATTCACATGGTTAAAAATTGATAGAGCTATTCTAATCATTAGGCGAGCCATATTGCTCCTCAAAGCTCATTGCATATACTACTATGTAGTCATTTTTTACGATAGCTTGCAGATTTTTATGTAGTACCTTACCCCGGCTATTAAATCGATCCCAGTCTAAGTCATTAAAATTTTCAGAATTTAACATAAAATCATGCTCCCAATCATTAAGTTCTTTATCAAGCAACGTACCTTCTAAATCATACTTCTTAAAACAGTATATGCCGCTAGCAGAACCTTCATTCCACAAATAAGTATCACCGAAATCTGGATACATCTCTACGATAAATTGATGTAGCCAGCTTGATATCGGCTCATCTATATGACTCCATTCTTCATTAATAACTAGCTCTATATTTGCCTTATTGCTATCGCTTAAAGCATTATATATAAAATATGGGCATCCATCATGATTATTTTTTGGATACTTGACATACCCGTTTTTGTCCTGTTTTCCTAGTTGCATAACTTCAAAATAGGCATTTCTTAGGTTTTCGTCATAACTTCCTAATGCATTTTGCAAAAACTCTACCCTGCTATCGTATGTCATATTTTTAAATTTTGTATAATAACCTCTTTTGACATCATTTGATTTAAAATTTAAAAACATATCTTTTTCAAATAGCTCTTTTATGCTTAATTCGATGGACAGCAAGGATGTAAAATTTTCATTAAATTTGAGATATATGCCCGAATCGCTAAAACGTATGCATCTATATTTTTTTTCATAACATTCATTGTTAGAATTTTTTACTAGATTTTGGAGCCTTGAACACTCTTGCATTATTCCAACTTCATCGGCGTCAAGCATCAGATCTCCTAAAAGTTTAGCGATCTTTTTATCCGACTCCACATAATCTTTTACTCTTTTTAGCATATCGTATACGGTATTGATCTTAATATAATTATCGCAACATTTGCATTTTGAAATGTTTAAGATAGTATTATAATACTCCAAAGAATCCTTATTTGGCTCCATATATCTGTTTCGGATTATTGTTTGGATAATTTCCTTAGGAACATCATAACACGACGCAACTACACGTAGAGCAGCGTTTCTAGTGCTAGTTACAGGACAGTTTAAACCGGCTTGCACTAGTTTTACGCTAATAATTTGATTAAATTCTCTCATTTTTTGCAAAATAATAGATAGATCGTTATGTTTTCCAAAATTTCCGTTAAAACCTAGCTCATCAGCAATGCCGGTAGATATGCTTTCAAGATCCAATACTTTTTCTGCAAGCGAGCAAACCATTCTAAGCTCATCAATATTATCTGTTTGAGCCAGCGAATACCAATCCGAGAAATTATCATTTTGCATTGCGTAGTTAAATAAATCTTTCCAAATATTTATATTTAAAGCTTTTGCGATGTTTCTTGCTTTATGGTCAAATACATTTTCCCTTACCTGTTCTTCCCAGTTATAATTTTTATTATAGGCAATATCTGAAATTTGATCAACCAACCTGTCTTTTTCTTCTTCGCCCCATCCGATTTGCTCCCAATCGTCTCTTATAAAATAAAATATGTCACAGAGCTTATTAAATCTGTCTATATTCATATTTTGCCTCAAAGACTCTTTGAGAAAAAGCTCCACTGCTTCCTTTGCGTCCACATACTCAAAGATCTTATTTTCATGATCATCTATCAACCCGCATATAATATCGCCTGCGCAATCATATAGATCATCATTCCACCCTTTTTTTATGTGAGATAACAAATCTCCTCTACTTGCACAAATATAAGCAGTAAATTCACAACCCAAACTACATTTATAGCCATGATAGATCATCCAAGTTTTTATCTCGTCATTGGTAGCATCAAGACCTTTTAAGTAATTCAATCTACCATATCCGTCGGTTAGTTTTGCCATTTTAAATACACTATCGTTTTTTTGTTTCATTTCAAATGAACATGTAGTATATATAGAAAAATCATCCGCCAATCCAAGAGTAAATAGCAAATAGTCTATCTCTTCAGACCCACAATACCATGTAGTACATATGCCAAATTTGATCGGTTCTTTATGTACAGCTCTTTTCATAAAAAATACACCAACTCTTAGTGCAGTTGAATACAGCTCATCG
>NZ_CALINL010000021.1 GCF_938045225.1 uncultured Campylobacter sp. | reverse complement strand
CCCAACCCACACATAATAAGTGATAAAATTTGCCCCATCGATAGACCAAAAATAATAAATCCAAGTCCAGAATCAGGCTCTCTGTAAAATTCACAAATAAATCTTGCAAATGTGTATAAAATGGCGTAAAGTGCTATGAGCTCGCCATTAAATTTCTTATATTTTCTATATAAAAATAAAATGACAAAAATAACTAAACCTTCTAAGAATGCTTCATAAAGCTGGCTTGGATGTCTTGGCTGGCCAAAGACATTTATCGCCCAAGGCACGTCTGTAACCCTGCCAAAAAGCTCTTGATTTAAGAAATTTCCTATCCTGCCAAAGGTGTAGCCAAAAGGTATGCAAATGGCGCAAAGATCAAGCAACTGCCAAGCGTTTTGCTTATATCTTTTGCAAAATAAAATTGTCGCTAGCAAAAAGCCAACCACAGCGCCGTGATAGCTCATGCCGCGGATACCGACGAATTCGCCGTTGTGAAAGGGGTTAAAAATCTGCCAAGGATGAGTGAGGTAATAAGCGGTATTTGGATCGTAAATGACGATGTAGCCGAGCCTCGCGCCCAGTATCACGCTGATTTCCACCCAAAAGAAATAGTTATCAAGCAGCGAATTTGAAATTTGCATATTATCGCGCTTGACGATAAATTTAGCCACCCCGAGCGCCACGAGCAGCGCCAGGACGTACATTATCCCGTACCAGTGCGCCTTGATGCCAAACAGCTCAAATGCGACCGGATCAAAATTTATATAAAAGTCGTTCCACCAACTCATCTAGGTACGACTTTGACTTTTAGCGTATTTTCGATACCGCTCGCAAAATCCTCGAAAAGATAGCCCATCGCGCGGTAAAATTTACTTTTTGCTTCGTTTTGCAGGACGGGGGCTAGCTTTTTAGCGTAGGGCAGCAGATAGGAGCTTAGCAAAACGCCCAAAATTTCCTTCGTCTGTTCGTCTTGTTTTAGCTCGACGACGGAGGAGAAAAACGAAAGCTCGTTTGTTAGGCTATCAAGCGCGCTGACGTTTAAATTTGGGCTAAATTTGCATTTTTTATAAAAGCCTTCAAGGCGCGCCTTATCGCCCTCGAAAAAAAACTCCGCATTAAAATATTTTTTCAAATTTGCGAAGTCTTTCGCGATCTCTTCTATACTCTCGCCTTTTATCGACTCCTCGTATAGCGCGCGTCCTTTGGCGTTTGCTTCGCTATCGTTTGTTATTATCCATTTTGGATTTTTATTTAGCTCGCTAAAAAGCTTTGCGCTCGGCGGCAGAGCGAAATTTAGCGC
>NZ_CALINL010000020.1 GCF_938045225.1 uncultured Campylobacter sp. | reverse complement strand
ATAGTAGATATAGTAAAAACATTGTTGATTATTGCAAGAAAACATTCTAAAATCTTACTTGAAAAAAGAAAAATAATCTGATATAGTGAAATACAAAGTTAACTAATATGTAGTTATAAAATTGAATTAAAGGAGGATTCTGGTATGAAAAAAAGAATGACAATATTTGCATTAACAACAATATTATGTGGTGCAGCAGCTATTACAGAAAATCATAATCAAGCATTTGCTAGAAGTGGATCACATTCAAGTGGACATAGCGCAAACTCGGGAAGAAGCTCACATTCAAGTGGACATAGTGCAAGTTCAGGAAGAAGCTCACATTCAAGTGGACATAGTGCAAGCTCGGGAAGAAGTTCACACTCAAGTGGACATAGTGCAAGCTCGGGAAGAAGCTCACATTCAAGTGGACACAGTGCAAGTTCAGGAAGAAGTTCACATTCAAGCGGACATAGTGCAAGCACGGGAAGAAGTTCACATTCAAGCGGACATAGTGGAAGTTCAGGAAGAAGTTCACATTCAAGTGCACACAGTGCAAACTCAGGGAAAAACTCACACTCAAAAGGACATAATGCAACAGTAGGAAGAAGTACAAATTCAAAAGGACATAGTGTAACTACAGGAAAAGGTTCAAATTTCAAAGGACATACTGCAGTAGTAGGAAGAAATTCAAATTTAAAAACTACTAATGCAGCTACAAAGGGGAAAAATGTTAACACAAAAAACGTAGCTAATTCTAAAAATAGTACCACTTCTCTAGTTGCTAATCATAATAAAGCTTATAATAAAAAATCTAATGAGCCAACTAACTATAATAATATAGTAAATTCTCATTTAGATACTTTAGTTGTAGGGCATAACAAAGCTTTTACAAAAAAATCAACAAAGCCAACTAACTCTAAAAACATAGCAATTTCACATTTAGATGCTATAGTTGCAGAACATGACAAAGCTTTTATAAAAGAATCAACAAAGCCAACTAGCTCTAAAAATCTAATAAATTCACATTTAGATGCTATAGTTGCAGGGCATAACAAAGCTTTCACAAAAAAATCAACAAAGCCAACTAATTCTAAAAATATAGCAATTTCACATTTAGATACTATAGTTGCAGAACATGACAAAGCTTTTATAACAAAAACATCAAATTCTAAAACTGTAGCTACTAAAAAAAATACTGATAAAAACGCGAAAAAAGTTAATTTAGTTAATAAAGAAAAAGCGGTAGATCCAAAACTAACAGCTAATAATAAGACTGTGGTTGATACTAAAAAATATAAAACTAAAGAAGAAATTAGTAAATTATCTACGGCACAGTTATTAAAGGATATAATTAAAAATAGAGATGGTAAAGGTATTACTCAATTACATGGGAATTATTGTGGCCCAGGGCACGGGGATATAAAAAATGGTCCTCCTCCTGTAGATTTATTAGATTTAGGCTGCAAAATACATGACGAGGGTTATGATAAAAAGGGATATTTTAACAGAGATGTAAACAATAGATTTATAGAATTTGTTAATAAAAATGCATCTAAAATGAAACCGGCAGAAAGAGAAAAAGCCTATTATTACGCTGAAGGATTTGAACGTATGAATAAAACTCCTTTACAAGAAGTAGCAAAAGTAGCTAGTATTATTAGCGCTCCAGTAAGAATGGCGTATAATTTAATTTCTGATGGAGTTAAGGGAACTGTAAATTTAATTTCGAAAGGAGTTAAGGCGATAGGAAGTCTTTTTAATTCAAATAGAATTATTTCATTTGGAACTGTTCCGCATAGAAATATAGAACGTGCAGGAGACAGAGGAAGTGGGAATAATCCATTTCTATTACAAAATCAACCAAGAAGAGCTCGTTAGTTTATAAGATATTATTTTATAACTATAATAAAAGAAGTGTACTCTATATTTAAAACTTAATATTTATTATTGTCGAAAATCGAAAGCATATCAAAGGTAGTAATGCGGATTTTTGAGGAGTATGAATTTATGCGTTATTTTGACTTTATTTGTGCTGCTTATTATTAAATTTTATCCTTTTTGAAAATGTAAAGCGGCCGATTAATGATAGATTTTGGAATTTAGCTCTATAATAAAAGATTTTTAAAAAACATAAGAAATTTTAAGGCGGAAATATGTCAAAAATAATGAAAACTATGGACGGAAACGAGGCTGCGGCGCACGCGGCTTACGCATTTACGGAAGTTGCGGGCATCTACCCGATCACTCCTAGCTCGCCGATGGCTGACTACACTGACCTTTGGGCAGCGCAGGGCAAGAAAAATTTATTTGGTATGCCGGTAAAAGTGGTCGAAATGCAAAGCGAAGGCGGCGCAGCTGGCACGGTGCATGGCTCGCTACAAGTCGGCGCGCTAACTACGACCTACACAGCTTCTCAAGGCCTACTTTTAAAAATTCCAAATATGTATAAAATAGCAGGCCAGCTCCTCCCTGGTGTCATCCACGTCTCAGCTCGCTCTCTAGCAGCGCAGGCTCTTTCAATATTTGGCGACCACCAAGACATCTATGCCTGTCGCCAAACCGGCTTTGCTATGCTAGCAAGCGGTTCAGTGCAAGAGGTGATGGATATAGCAGGAGTTGCGCATTTAGCGGCGATTAAGGGTAGAGTGCCGTTTTTACACTTCTTTGACGGCTTTAGAACGAGCCATGAAATTCAAAAGGTCGAGGTGCTTGACTACGCGCACTTTGATAGACTTCTTGACCGCGAGGCTCTGCAAAAATTTAGAGACAATGCGCTAAGCCCAGAGAGCCCAAAAACTCGTGGCACAGCGCAAAATGACGATATCTACTTTCAAACAAGAGAGCTAAGCAACCGCTTCTATGACGCAGTGCCAGATATCGTAGCAAACTACCTAGCTGAAATTTCAAAGATCACTGGCCGCGACTACAAGCCATTTAACTACTACGGCGACCCTGAGGCTACGCGCGTCATCGTAGCTATGGGCTCAGTTACGCAAACTCTTGAAGAGGTCGTGGATTATCTAAACGCAAAAGGCGAAAAGGTGGGCATTATCAAGGTGCATTTATACCGTCCATTTAGCACGAAGTACCTATTTGACGTGATGCCAAAGAGCGTGAAAAAAATAGCCGTTCTTGACCGCACAAAAGAGCCTGGCAGCCTTGGCGAGCCACTATATCTTGATATAAAAGCTGCATTTTATAGCCAAAAGGACGCCCCGATCATAGTTGGCGGCAGATACGGCCTAAGCTCAAAGGACGTCGATCCTGCGCAAATGCTAGCTGTATTTGAAAATTTAAACCAAAGCGAGCCAAGAGATGGCTTTACGGTGGGTATCGTTGATGACGTAACCTTTACGTCGCTGCCAACTGGAGAGAAAATTTCACTAAGCGATGAGAGCGTTAAAGAGTGCTTATTTTACGGCCTTGGCGCTGACGGCACCGTGGGCGCAAACAAAAACTCGATAAAGATCATCGGCGACAAAACTGACCTTTACGCGCAAGCATATTTTGCCTACGATAGTAAAAAATCAGGCGGCTACACACGCTCGCACCTTCGCTTTGGCAAAAAGCCGATCCGCTCGACTTATCTCGTCTCAAATCCGCACTTTGTAGCCTGCTCGGTCGCAGCATATCTTGAAATTTACGATGTGATTGACGGCATCAGAGAAAACGGCACGTTTTTGCTAAACTCTATCTGGGACGCAGAGCAGACTATAGCAAAGCTGCCAAATAAAGTTAAGAAAATTTTAGCTAGCAAAAATATAAATTTCTACATCATAAACGCAACAAAGCTAGCACACGACATCGGCCTTAAAAACCGCACAAATACCATAATGCAGTCGGCATTTTTCAAGCTTGCAGACATCATACCATTTGAAGATGCGCAAAAATACATGAAAGAGTACGCGCACAAAGCCTACGCCAAAAAAGGCGAGGCGATCGTGCAGATGAACTACAACGCTATCGATGTCGGCGCAAACGGGCTCATAAAGGTGCCGGTTGATCCTGCGTGGGCAAATTTAACAGATGATGAGCAAAAAGAGGAAAAATATATCGGCAACAGCTTCATCGAAAACGTCGTAAAACCGATAAATGCAGCTCGCGGTGACAGCCTGCCAGTCTCAGCCTTCATAGGCTACGAAGACGGCCACTTTGAAGCTGGCACTACGGCTTACGAGAAGCGCGGCGTTGGCGTCATGGTGCCAAAATGGATCGAGCAAAACTGCATCCAGTGCAACCAGTGCGCATTTGTCTGCCCGCACGCTGTAATCAGACCATTTTTGATAGACGAAAACGAGCTTAGCGCAGCCCCTGATGGCGTAAAAGAGCACAATTTAGAAGCCAAAGGCAAAGAGGTCAAGGGGCTAAAATACAAAATCCAAGTAAGCCCGCTAGACTGCACTGGCTGCGAGCTATGCGCGCAAAACTGCCCAAGCAAGGAAAAATCGCTCGTCATGGTGCCGCTTGAAGAAGAGCTGGGCAAAAACGAGCAAGAAAATGCTGATTATCTATTTAAAAAAGTAGCTTACAAAGACGATCTCATGAACAAAGAGAGCGTTAAGGGCGTTGGCTTTGCTAAGCCGCTCTTTGAATTCCACGGCGCTTGCCCTGGGTGCGGCGAAACTCCGTATATCACGCTTATTACAAGACTCTTTGGCGAGCGCATGATCGTAGCAAACGCGACTGGTTGTAGCTCGATCTATGGCGGCTCTGCCCCATCTACTCCGTACACTACAAATGACGAAGGCAAGGGCGTTGCGTGGGCAAACTCGCTATTTGAAGACAATGCTGAGTTTGGCATGGGCATGAACGTAGCGATCGAGACCATGCGCCACCGCATCGAAGACATAATGAGAAACAACGTAGATAGCGTGCCAAACGCACTTTCAGCGCTTTATAACGACTGGATAAATTTCAAAAATGATGGCGTTAAAACACAAGAGATCACGAAAAATTTATTGCCTATTTTAGAGCAAAATTTAAGCGCGCCAGGCGTTAAAGAAATTTTAGAGCTTAAGAAATTCCTAGTCAAAAAGTCGCAGTGGATCATCGGCGGCGACGGCTGGGCGTATGACATCGGCTTCGGCGGACTTGACCACGTGCTAGCAAGCGGCGAGAACGTAAATGTGCTAGTGCTTGACACCGAAGTTTATTCAAACACTGGCGGCCCAAGCTCAAAATCAAGCCGCGCTGGCTCAATAGCGCAGTTTACGGCTAGCGGCAAACCGGCTCAAAAGAAAGACCTTGGCTACATCGCAATGACCTATGGCAACATCTTTGTCGCACAGATCAACTCAAACGCAAGTCAAGCAAACGTGATAAAAGCGATCGCAGCGGCCGAAGCATATGACGGCCCAAGCCTCATCATCGCCTACTCTCCGTGCATCGCTCACGGCATCAAAGGCGGCTTGTCGCAGTCAGGCGGTCAAGGCGAGCTAGCGACCAAGTGCGGATACTGGCCGACATATCTATACGATCCGCGCCTTTTAAAAGAGGGGCAAAATCCGCTAAAAATCACCTCAAAAGAGCCAGACTGGTCGCTTTATGAAGAGTTTTTACTAAACGAGGTTCGCTACAACTCGCTTAAGAAAACCAACCCTGAGCACGCAGACGAGCTACTGGCTAAAAACAAAGCCGACGCGCAAAGACGCTACCGCCAGCTAAAACGCCTAAGCTTGGCTGACTTTAGCGATGAGATCGAGTCTAGCTCGGAAGCCTAGGCTAACGAAAGCGCCGAGTAGGGCGCAAATTTCTCTCGCCCAAATTTTACGGGCGATGGAAAATATCTGTAAATTTAGCCGCTCGTTTGGGCGGTTAAATTTGCTTTCAAATTTGAAATTTTAAATTTAACGCAGCAAATTTAAAAGGCGCAAAATGAGTCAAACCCATCCTTTTAAACCGATTTTCGATAAAAACTCTAAAATTTTAATCCTCGGATCCTTCCCTTCCGTCGTTTCTCGCAAGTTGGGCTTTTATTACGCAAATCCGCAAAATCGCTTTTGGCGGGTGCTGGCTCAGATTTTAAATGCTCCGCTGCCTGCAAGCACGGATGAAAAGATAAATTTTTTGCTCGCTCACCGCATCGCTATCTACGACGCTGCGATCTCGTGTGAGATAAAGGGCTCGAGCGATGCCAAAATGACCGCCGTCTCGCCCGCAAATTTAGAGCCGATCTTTAAAACCGCAAATATCACGCAAGTCTACGCGAACGGCGGCAAGTCGCATGAAATCTGCGAAAAATACCTAAAAACTCAAATTTTAAACGCAACCGGCAAAGAGCCGATCAAACTGCCGTCCACAAGCCCAGCGAATGCAAATTTTAGCTTTGAAAGGCTCGTGCGCGAGTGGCTGAGTGTGGTGGATATGTTAAAAGATGGCGAATTGGTTTAGTAATTGGTATTTTGCACAAATAAGGTCATATGTTATTTGTATATATTATTTATAACAAATGAATTTATAATTTGAAAGTATGTGTCTTGCATTTTAATAAAATCGTTTTCGTTATTGGAAGCAAACATAATTGAAATCTCATAATTTTTATAATATGTAATATATGCATTGTTGATAGATGCCAATTGCTTATTTAATCTTTTGCCAGTAGAAACATAAATCATATTGGTAGCTGGTAAATTTTCTATATATGTTAATTCACACTTAAAAAGTTTTGATGGCATATTGTTTGAATTTAAGTTATTTATCACCAAATCGCAGTAACTAAGTATATTGCTTTCATCTAATACAAATTCCTCAAACACGTCTCTAACTATTACCATTATAATGTCTGATGGGTTTTGGGGGTTAAGAAATTTCAATGCTACATTTGGGCGATAAGTTTCTTTTGAAACGTCAAAACCAACGTATTTATCGCCTTCAGTGAATTCGAATGGTGGGAATGTA
>NZ_CALINL010000019.1 GCF_938045225.1 uncultured Campylobacter sp. | reverse complement strand
AAGATCGTGTCCGGGATAGACCCTCGGGCCCCGGAGGATATCGCCGGCGTCTACTCGCTGGTCATCGACGCCGGCATCCACCGCGCCCCCTCCATCAAGGTCGCCGAGGCCGCCAAAGTCATCGAAAACACGCAGCGCGACATAAATATCGCCTTTATGAACGAGCTTGCGATGATATTTAACAAGATGAACATCGACACGAACGCCGTTTTGCAGGCTGCGGGCACGAAGTGGAATTTCTTAAATTTCCGTCCTGGGCTAGTCGGCGGCCACTGCATCGGCGTGGATCCGTACTATCTCACGCATAAGGCGCAGGAGCTTGGCTTTCATCCCGAGATGATCCTGGCCGGTCGCCGTATAAACGACAATATGGGCAAATACGCCGCTGGCGAGGTCGTAAAACTGATGATAAAAAGGGGCGTTTTGATAAATTCGGCCCACGTTTTGGTGCTTGGCCTTACGTTTAAGGAAAACTGCCCCGACATCCGCAATTCGCGCGTGATAGACGTGATCGATGAGCTTAGGGATTTTGGTTGCAGCGTGGACGTCTACGATCCGTGGGCGGATGAAGCCGAAGTAAAGCGCGAATACGGTATCGCGCCTCTAAAAAGCTTTGACGAGGTGGACTACGACTGCGTCGTGATCGCCGTCGCACACGATAAATTTAAAGGGTTAAAATTTAGCAAAGCGCTCGTTTACGATATCAAAAACGTTTACGAAAACGCCGACGCAAGGCTGTAATGCTCGTAAATTTGATCAGCTCCATCGTCGTTTTTATCGTCTCGATGGGGATAAATTTTTTCCTCACGCCCTACATTCTAAAAAGCCTAGGCAACGAGGCCTACGGCTTTGTCGGGCTATCTAACGCTATCGTAGCCTACGCCCTAGTCGTGACTGCTGCGATAAACTCGGTTAGCGGCCGCTTCGTCGCGTACGAGTGGCATAGGGACGATATCAGCGCGGCCAACGCCTACTACTCGTCGGTTCTAGTCGTAAATATCTTTTTTTGCGTCCTTATTTTGCTGGGTGCGGGCATTTTTATCTTAAATTTGCAAAGCGTACTAAACGTGAGCGACGCGCTGCTGGGCGACGTGCGGCTTACTTTCGTATTTTATTTTATAAATTTTTGCGTCGGGCTTTTTAACGGCGTCATCAGCGTCTCGATGTTTATCAAAAACAAGCTATACATCATCTCTGTTCGTAACGCCGCGTCTAGCGCCATTTTGGCCGCTCTCATCGTAGCGCTTTTTTATTTTTTTAGACCGATGATCGCCTATATCGCGATCTCCGCTCTAGCCGCGTCGCTCTTTGTTTTTTTTACGAGCGTTTGGGTTTCGCGCCGCATCACGCCCGAGCTTAAATTTAACCCAAGCGAATTTGACTTTACGCGGATAAAAGAGCTGCTAAAATCAGGCGTCTATAATAGCTTTAACGCCCTAAACCGCGTGCTTATGAGCGGTATGGATCTGTTTATCTGCAATATCTTTTTAAGCGCGAATGCTACGGGAATTTTAGCCGTTTCAAAGGCGGCTCCGATAATTTTGGAGAGCTTCGTAGCGCAGCTTAGCGCGATATTTGCACCCAAATTCGTCGAGCATTACTCCAAATCAAATTTGACCGCGCTTGTTGCGGAGGCTAAATTTTCGATGCGAGTTACGGCATTTGTCATGAGCGTACCGGCGGCTATTTTCGTGGCTTTCGGGCGCGAATTTTACACGCTTTGGCTGCCGTTTAAAAGCGCGGACGAGATAAGCCTAATCTATAATCTCTCGATGATAACCCTGGTGCCGATTATATTTATCAGCTACGTTTTTTCGCTTTTTAATCTCGACGGCGCGACGAATAAACTAAAGCGCCCCGCGATAGCAAACACCATTTTGGGTGCCGGCACGATTTTGGCGCAGATTGCCGTGCTTAAATTTACGGACTACGGCATTTACGGTATGGCGATCGTCGGCGCCGCGCTTTATTCGGTGCGCATTTTGGGATTTGACCTCATAAACGCTGCGTTAAATTTGAGCCTGCCGCTTACTACTTTTTACGGCGTTTATTTTAAAAATTTAGCCGTTTTCGCGGCCGTTTGCGGACTGTTTTTTTGGCTGCGAAATTTCGTGCAAATTTCAAGCTGGGGCGAATTTGCCGCGTATTCGGCGGTTTTGCTTGCGCTCGGTTACGCCGCGAGCCTATTTTTGATATTTGACAAAAGAGAACAGCTAGTCGTG
>NZ_CALINL010000018.1 GCF_938045225.1 uncultured Campylobacter sp. | reverse complement strand
GACTATTTTTTAAAAAATATACTTTTTATTTTTTATTTTTGCTATAATCAAAATGATCTTTTAATGAGGAAATACCCTGGAAAACAAATACAAGCTGAAATGGCTTTATAAGTTTGCAAATAGGCTTGAAACCGGGCTTAATGCGAACCCAAACGTAGTATGTATCGGTTTATATAATCATGGAAAGAGCTCTCTTTTAAACGCCTTAACGCAAAACTATGATAATGCCTTGTTTAAAGTAGCAGATAAAAGAGAAACTACGGAAAACAAAAGTTATGAATTCAATGGCATTGTTTATACCGATACGCCAGGACTTAATGCTGTAATCCAAGACGATGAGTTGGCCTTTGAGGCAGTCATTAGCTCGGACGTAAATATATTTGTTCATTCGCAAAATGACGGCGAACTTAGCAAAAAAGAGGTGGAATACTTGCAAAATCTGGTTTCTAAGTATTGTACGGCACAGATGCTTATTGGCAAGACGGTATTTGTAATGAATCACATTGAGTCTTTAAACGATGAGGAGATAAAAAAAGCTAAACAAAGATTTGTTCAGCAGATAAAAGAGGTATTCGGTTTAGACCCTATTTTACTTACCGCAAAAACCGTTAGCTACATAAAAGCTATGCGAGAAAATAAAGCCGTTTTGGCAAAACAAAGCGGAGTCGAAGAGATAAAAGAACAGGTATTGAAGCTTTGTAAAGACGAGGTTGTAAAATATAGACGCAAAAAACGTTTATCATTGGTTTATAGCGAGATTATAAATTTGCTTCAGCAAAAAATTGAAGAAACTGCAAAAGCTATAGACGATGAAAAAGCTAGAAGTCAAAAAATATGGTCTGAAATCAATCAAATGATCCAAAACATAAATAGCATAAAGTCAAAAAATTAAAGGTTTGAAGTGTATTATACAATTATTGCACGTATTTTAATGGAAATTTCAAAAGAATTGTTTCCATCAAAGCCCAGATCGCCCAATATTAAAGGTTTTGCAGAAGAACAAAGAGAAAGAGAAGAGGCAGAAGAAAAGAAAAGGCAAATAGATGCTCAGCTATATAAAGATAGAGAAATAGAACGTATACAGAATAAATACGATATAGAAATTTCTCCTGATGGCTTAGGCTTTGAAAATAGGGTCTTAAAAAGTTTAGAAGAAAAAAATAAAGAGATTAGAAACGAAATCAAAAGATTGCAGGAGTTAAAAAATGCACTCGAATGAAATTATGTATAAATTTTACAATGAGCTAGATAGAATAGAGGTTATAAATTCTAGTTTAGATAATAAAAGGCAAATTTTAAGTGGATTTGTTGATGAGTTAAAAAAAGATCTATCCAATATTACTTTAGATGATGATTTAAGAAAAACAAATGAAGAGCTATCTAAAATGTTTGATAAAATAGTCTCCCGTAGCAAAGATAGTATAGAGGACTGGGAAGATAAATTTAAACAAATGCTAGCTCAAGAGAAATTTAGAAGTGACTTGGCAAACCACTTTATCGTAATGATATTTGGTAGAGTAAAAGCTGGCAAAAGCTATCTTGGAAATTTTATAGCAAAGCATAGAGCCGAAGGGCAAAAGGCGGAATTTTTTAGATACGACGAGGCCGGGCAAGAGGAAAAAATAACTAAACTAGAAGAGCTTGATGAGGAGGAATTTAAAACAAATAATCTTGAATGCACTAGCTCAATACAAGGCTTTAAGCTAAGCGGACTTGCATGGATAGACACTCCAGGGCTTGGTTCAATGACTGCAGAAAACGGCAAACTAGCCAAAGAATATATTTAAGCCGCCGACTATGTACTTTATCCTAGCTCATCTGGGGCGCCGTTTCAGAGAGACGAGATCGAGGAGTTGGGTAAAATTTTTGATATGAACAAAAAAGTAA
>NZ_CALINL010000017.1 GCF_938045225.1 uncultured Campylobacter sp. | reverse complement strand
TAATCTATCAAATTTTGCCCACATGCCAATTTACTTAGTTCATTTGCTGTAACTTCTTCGCTAAAGCCCACGATGTCAAAATTTGAGCGATGAACCTTTAAAATCAGCTTCGAGTTTTCGTTTATCGCGTCCTCGTAGTCGCGCAGGTTGGTTTTATTCGTCGTGCCCACTTCGCGCAGGATCGCGCCCGAGTTTGCCATGACTTCGGGTACGCGAAAGCTCCCGCCGATCTCGACTAGCTCGCCTCTGCTGATGATAGCTTCGCCGCCTTTTGAGAAGGTATTTAGCACCAAAAACACGGCGCTTGCGTTGTTATTTACTACGACGGCGTCCTCAAATCCGAAAAGCTCCGCCAGTAGCCCGCCCACGTAGTCGTAGCGGTTTGAGCGGCCTCCCTTTTCGACGCTGTACTCTAAATTTGAATACCCCGTGATAACAGGCTGGGCTCGGCGTAAAATTTCAGGATCGATCGCGCTACGACCGAGGTTTGTGTGAATGATGACGCCGGTTGCGTTTATTAGGCTTCGCAGGCTCAAATTTGACGCCTTTTCGTATCTTTCGAGCGTGTTTTGGACGATAGCGTCAAGCCCCGGGCAGTTTTGCCCGCCTAAAATTTGCGCGCGCAGGCTCTCTAGCTCGGCCCTGGCGACCTTAGTCAGCAAGCTCGTATCAAGCCCGAAAAATCGCTCGTTTTTTATAAATTTATCTATCTGCGGGAGTTTTCGTAGTTCGTTCAAATTCGCTCCTAGTAAATTTGTGTTACCGAGCGCGATTTTAGCATAAATTTGGATAAATCTAATCTTATTAAAAAAAATAAATGTAAAATTTCAGAGCCTATTAATGCCTTTAGTATTAAAATGCGCTCAATTTTGATAACGCGTAGCGCGGGGAGAAAATCATGAAAGAATTTGGTTTTTACAACGATTTTGACGAAAATTTGATGCTAAACGAGCAGATCGAGATAAACGGCGAAGGCGAGTATCTCGTCTCAAATTCGCCCAAACTAAAGGCAAGCGTCGTAGCGCCGGAGATAAATTTTTATCTAAAAAACACCGCAGACTCGGTGCTGGATAAAGCCAAAAACACGCTTTTGCTTTATGAGGCAAGAGCCAGCGCCTTTGACCTAGCGCGCGACATCGACTACGAAAAACCAGTCGGCAAAAACGTCGTGATCGTCAGCAACGGCGGCCGCGAAAATTTGGCGAATTTGCTAAAGGAAAAAGGCTTTAAAACCATCGAGCTGACGCATTTTGAGATCAAATTTATCTACGGAGCAGTAGGCGAACTAAGCGTGCTAGTGCTGCGCCCAGACGGCGAGTTTGAGGTGGACTGCGACTTTTTCCTCGTGGAAAACGCGCGCGAATACATGCTAAAGCAAAGCGGCTGCTACGAGATCGCAGGCAAAAGCGACGAGGAAATCGCCGCGCAACTAGACGCGCAAAGCCCGAAATTTAAATTTAAAAGCCACGTCCACTACGACTCCACGATCTGCCAGTACCACGAGCGCAGACACGAGATCTGCGGCAGATGCGTCGAGGCCTGCCCTACGGTAGCGATCCTAAAAGAGGACGAGACCAAGCACCTAGTTTTCTCCCACATCGACTGCGTAAACTGCGGCGGCTGCGTGAGCGTGTGCCCTAGCGGCGCGCTTGACTACTCCGATATGCCGAGAAATTCATTTGCCGAGATAGCCAAACTCTACCGCGGCAAGATCGCGCTCGTCGTGCCCGCAAAGGCAAATTTAGAAAACCTAAGCGTAAATTTACCCGCAAACGTGCTGCCTTTTGCCGTGAGCGGCGAGAGATTTTTGAGTGAGACGCATCTGCTAACGCTACTTCAAGAAAGCGGCGCGCAGGTCGTGATCTACGAGAAAAATATCGGCAAAGGCACCAAAGACGCGGTGGATATTTTAAATCAAATTTACGAGCTTAAATTTAACGAAAAAGCCGTCCTAGTCGCGCAAAACGAGGACAAACTAAAAAGTGCCCTATCTCAGGCCAAATTTATCGAAGGCTCGCAGCACTCCATCGCCGAGTACGCCCTGCCAAAGCGCGAGATATTTGCCAAACGCCTAGAGTGGCTTGTGGGCGATCAAAATTTAGGCTCCGTTAGCACCACGGAGCTCATCAGATACGGCCGCGTCGAGATAAATCAAGACACCTGCACGCTGTGCCTAAGCTGCGTGGGAGCGTGTAACGTCGCCGCCCTAGTCGCCGATAAAAAGACAAACTCCATCGTCTTTAACCCGAGCGTCTGCACCGCGTGCGGATACTGCGAGCTTAGCTGCGCGGAAAAAGACACGATATTTTTACGTCCCGGCAAGATCGATCTGGAGCCTAGTTTCTTTACCTTTAGCGAGCTAGCCAGAGACGAGCTTTTCGCCTGTATCGAGTGCGGCAAAGAGTTTGCGACCAAAAAGGCCGTCGAAAAGATCGCCTCGATCATGGCGCCTAAATTTAACGGCGACAAAGCCAAGCTAAAGACGCTGTACTGCTGCTCGGACTGCAAAGCCAAAGTGATGATAAAAGCGCAAATGGATCAAATGAGAGAAGAGGTTTTAAATGGATAATAACTTAACCAAGGCGCGCGCGTATTTTTACGAGTTTTTGGCCTATCCGCTGTTTTTTCACGAGCACGGCGGTAAATTTGACCGCTGGCGCGAGCAGCTAGCCTACCTAGCGACCAGTCCCGTTACGCCTCAAAGCGAAGCCGCGTTTGCAAATTTAGCCAAATTTGACTTCGAGAAATTCGCCAGAGAGCAAAACGACGTGCTTTTTGACTTTTCTTACTCCAACATCCCGCTAAACGCCTCCTTTTACGA
Source organism: uncultured Campylobacter sp. (assembly GCF_938045225.1). GTDB lineage: Bacteria > Campylobacterota > Campylobacteria > Campylobacterales > Campylobacteraceae > Campylobacter_A. The sequence goes on along the minus strand of NZ_CALINL010000017.1, from coordinate 11,103 downwards.
GGACGGGCGCGACGACGGCGCGGCTAGGCTGCGCGTGATCGAGTGTCTGAAGCTAAGCCCGTACCGCAGAGACAAAGACGCCTGCAAGGACAGCGAGGACTACGTCGGATTTATATTTTTAGCCACGGCGACCTTTTTGCGCGACGAGGTAGCGGGCGCGGCAAATATCAGCAGCAAGCTATTTACGGACGTTACAAACAAATTTATCGACGAATTTATCAAATTTTTATCCGCTCACAAAAACGCCGACTTTTTCGCCTCTTACGCGGTTATCTTGAGCGATTTTATCGAGCTTGAGCGTGCGGTGCTAGGCGTAGAGGCTCCTCCTGCGCCGATCGGCGACAGCGCGGCGGTAGCCTCGATGAAAAAAGAGCCGTTTCAAAGCAAGATGCCTACGGCCAAAACCAAACTTCGCTGGGAGGAGTTCTCGCCCGTCATCTCGCAAGAGTTCGACGACTGAGGCTTGCGCGCTTAAATTTGCTTGCTAGGCTCGTGCCGGCAGGCAAATTTAACTTGCCCGAGTCGCCCGAGCGGCCGCCTTATCGTCAAATTTGCGCTTTAAATTTAGCCAGATAAACCCGTCCGTTTTCGGTGCGATTTTTTAGTCTCTTTAACCCGCCACAAATTTACTCTCGTTTTTCAAATTTCACTCAAATTTAACCGCCATTTGGCTACTATTTCGTAAATTTAGTCATTGGCAAAAGGATTGAATTTGCAAAGCTTTTTTAAAATTCTATTCACCCTCGCAGCCTTTGCCGCCGTCCTCTTTTATCTTTTTTTTTAGGGGTTAAAATTTGATAAATTTGGATCAAGCTCTATGCCGACTGGTTTCACCGTCACTCCCGATACTAAAATAGATCCAAACTCCGAGCTAGCTAAATACGTAACGCAAGAGGAGATAGAGGCGTTTGGATTTGGAGTTAGAGATATATCATTTGCGACGAGGAGAAAAACGCTACTCTCGTGCCTTTAAGGGCAGCTCTTGATAGAAAAGATACCGATTTCGTAGTTAAATTTATAAAAGATAACAACCTAAGCGTAGACGTTAGCATGAGGGATAAAAGAACTCCACTAATGTACAGCTCTTTTAGAAATGACGTAAATACCTTTAACGCTTTACTAAATTTAGGAGCTGACATAAGGGCTAAAGATAGATTCGGCCTATCTCCTATGGCTTATGCTATTATGTTAAACTCCGTTGATACCGCCAAAATACTACTAGAAAAAGGGGTTAAATTTGAAGAGGTGGAGTATGTATCGCCGCATACCCATACAAACAGATACTATGATTCTTCCAGATTTGAATCCATAATCATAAACGGCGAGAATAACATAACAATACGCTACAAATATGATCAGGGGCGTCCAGAGACGGATCTAAATAATCCGCAATGCGTAGAGTCGAGCACTAGGTATAAATCAGATCCGTTTAAATACTTAGTAGATAGAAATCTACCCCAAATGGCAGAACTAATGCTAAGCACGAGGTATAAACCCAAAGAGTTTGAAATGGGAAGTTGGTTAGAAGGTATAAAAGAATAGGAGAAAAACGCCGCGCTAGAGAAAAGCGGCTGGGCGCTCTTAGACGACTACGAAAACTACGAGCCCATGCTTGAGGTATTTATAAAATACGACCTACCGAACGCTCCGACTAAGGAGCAGCTAAAGGAGGCGTATGAGGTGTGCTATGATAAATTAAAATCTTTTACGAAAAAAAAGAGAAATACATCTATGAGATGAATAAAGGCAGAGACGAAGAGGCTGAGGAAAAGATAAAAAGAACCAATAATAAATACAAATATGCTCCTTATTCGCTACTATATGAAGACGGTCTTTTAAAATACAAACCAAAGCCGATAGATCCAAAAATGATAGAAACATTTGATAAGACGATAAATTACTGCCCCGACAAAAATGCAACGTTTAAAGACGCTAAAGCTTTTATAAAATGGGCAAATGATGAAAAAAAGATAAAAAAATATATAGGTTTTTAAGTACATACAAAAGCGACTCGACCAAGGTGATTTACGTAGATAACAACCGAAGTAAATCTAGTTCAGGCTCAAATTTGAAGTAAATAATCTCGGCGCAAAGACGAAGCCTAAAATATAAATTTGGCTGAATGAAATTTGAGCTCGCAGCGGCGTAAATTTAAGCGGGTAAATTTGACGAGAACGGACGTAAATTTGCCTGCCAAATTTCAAATTTGACTAAATCTTGTTAGCTTCTAAAAAATGCGTCGTTTAGAGAGTTTAAAATTTAGCGTTGCGTGGCGGATTCAGCTCTAAACTACGGCGTTTGAAGCGACCGCGAAAACTGCCCGAGATAAAAAGGCAAATTTAAAAAGCGGCGCGTTAGAGTAAATTTAAGCTTACCGCTCGCCTCGCGCCAAAAGCTTCGCCGTGCGTCCGTTTTTTTGCACTTCTTTGAAAAATATCCGCAGCGCCTTTTGCTCTTTCGCGCCGATTTCGTAACTGATAAATTTGAGATACCATTTGATATCATCCGCGCTGATGCCCCTAGTTTGGGCGTATTTGGCGAGGATGTAGTTTGGGATTTTGACATTTGCTCGCAAAAACTCGCGCGTCAGCCGCTCATACGCGCCGCGCCCCTTCACGCAGGAAAATCGCCCGAAAACAAACGGCAAGCCCGTCCGATCGCGCCACGCCCGCCCAAGGTCGTAAAACACCTCCTCGCCCTCCCGCAGATACGCCTTTAGCGCGCGGTCGCCGATGAGCACCTCGCCCTCAAGCCCCAGCACTCCAGCTAGCGCGTTTGAGCTCGCAGACGCGGGGTCGGGACGCGCGGCGGTGCCCTTTCGCACAAGCACGCTTTTGACGTCGCCTCTAGCTACGATACCCAGGCTAACCTTTTTGTAGCGTTTTTTGCGGCTTTCGATGCTCGAGATCACGGCGGCATCGATCCTGCGGCAGCACAGATCGCGGTTTAGTTTGCTTGGCACGCCTTTTTTAAATTCGATGATTTTTTTATCCTGCGAGCTTAGGCGCGAGCGCTTTAAAAATACGTGAAAAGGAAGCAAATTTAGATAATCAATCTTGCCAAAAATCATAAAAACTCCGAATTTATAAGGATTTGCGCGGTTTTAAAACGAGCTAAATTTAAAGCCGAATCCAACTGTAAAAATAAATTTTCGTAAAATCCAAATCATAGCCCGCGTCAAAAATACGGGCTACAAGCCTTGCTACGATAGCGCAAATTTGACCAAGCCTCGCAAGTATGCTGCAAAATGCGCCCGCTCCAAAGCAAAGCAACAAAAAGGTGCGGTCCGGCCGCCTAGAAATCCCCCCAAAATGCGGCAATGAAAAACTGCCAAAACGCGCCGAGCTTGCCATCTAGCTTGAGTTCCGAAGCTATCTTTTAATGCTAAATTTGAAAAGCGGCGACTCCGCACGGGAAATCGCCGCTAGCGGTGCAAATTTGGGCTCAAGGCCGAGCTATTTTGCATCGTTAAATTTGATATTCGTGCTCTTCAAGCTCGTCGTTCAAGAGCTTCGTAAATCTCGCTGCATGCGCCTCTATCGCGCTATCAGGAACACCCGGCTCCACGCCGCAGCTAGCAAAGATGCGCCCGTAAACGAGCTCGCAAAAGTCCGCGCAGCACTGAAGCGGCAGCAAAATCTCGTTTAGGGTAAATTTGATCGCGCCGTGCTTGGAGTATTCGCCTAGCCCGCCGCCCGCGCTCACGGCGATTTGTAGCTGTTTGCCCGCGATCTTCGCGCCCTCGCCGTAGGCAAAGCCGCGGCTGAGCACGTAGTCGATGTAGGCCTTTAGCATGGAGGGCACGTTAAAGCCCATCATCGGGAACAAAAACACGATGCGATCGGCACGTAAAAATGCCTCCTGCTCTGCTGCGACGTCGATTTTAAGAGCGTCGGTGCCGTAAAGTCCTTCTAGGTGGCGAACCTCGGCGCCCGCGCTTTTGGCGGCGTTTGCCAGCGCCTTGTTTAGGCGAGAGGCGGCGAAATTTGGATGGGATAAAACTACCAACGTTTTCATTTTGGCTCCTTTTTTGATAAATTTTAGAGCGTTTGCGCTTTGGGGGCGTTAAATTTAAGCTGATTAAATTTGCTGATTTTTAAACCTCGCCTCAAACCGCAAAAGTCTTATTTTTGAGAAATTATATCATCAAAAGCCTAAAAATGGGTTAAGGCGGGCGGCTAAATTTTAACTAGTAAGACGCTAGAGGGTACGGCAGTAAATTCCCACCCAAATTTATCTGCAAAACCCGCACCGCAAAAATGCTAATTTAGTTGTAAAAATCCCAGCCGTCAAATTTGCCCTCACTTAAAAATATCAAGGTTCAAATTTAACTCGTCTATGATAGATAAAAGTTCTGAAATTTCCTTTTTGATCCCCGCGGCATCCTCGAGACTAGGCGGTAGCGAAAAGAGCGTCGTCTCAAATTTATTTTTCGCTCCGTTTAAAAATAGGTAAAATTTATCGTCCATAAACGCCGCGCTCACGCCCATCTCTGCGGCATATTTCATCTTTAACTCTCTCAAACGCTTCATGAATGCGGGCGTCAAAAGATACCTCACCTCGACTTTGTCATCTGCAAAAACCCTAAATTCATCGTTAAAAAGAGTATCGTCCATCTGCTCTTTTTCGCCTAAAAGTTTAGTATTTAACGTGCGGCTCACGACTATAGTTTGACCATTAAATTTCTTGTAAAACTCGCAGACCAAGACCGAGCCGCTAAAGGCTTGGGCATTGCTATAGATTGTATAGAAAGCCGTAGCAACAAAAATGACTGCGGCTATTTCCGGAGAGCAGCCGGTGCCGGCGACGATAGTTCCGCCCGGTATCCTTATTGCTTCGCTTAAGCTAAATTTGACGCCATTATAAATGCCGCTGATTTGATCTTCGGCGCGAAACTCATCGGGTGAATAAATGCCGATCCTGCGAAATTCTTTACGGCTGATGCCGGCAAACGGATCGTAGCTAAAATTTGGATCTACCTCGCGGATAGCTGTGCGGACGAAAACGTCTTTGTAAAATTCCTCGTAAACGCTTAATGGTTCAATTACATTAGACCAAGTTGTCACCCATGAGACGATAAAAATTGGAATATAACCGATGATGATAAATATTACGGCTAATTCACTTCTAAAAATTTTTTCCGCTACGAAAATCCCGCTAAGCGGCAATATGGCTATAAAAAAGATCCCTAAAAACAGATACTTTGCAAACGCTCGTCTGCACTCTTTTTGCTTTTTTCTAGTTGCCTCTATGGCTTCGTTTATGTTCAAATTTTGCCTCTTTTAGAGTTTTACGTCAGGAGCGAATTTTAGCGAAATTTATGCCGCGAAGGTGCGGGTTTGGGAAAGCGGCTAAATTTAAAGAAAAATCGGTCAAATTCGACCGAAAATAAAAGAAGTTAAGCCGAAAAAATCGGCTTAAAATTTGAGTTTATCGTAGATATTTGACGTTGGCTTTGGCGCGGAGTTTGTTGAAATATTCGCCGATGACGCGGTCTTGCTCGAGTTTATAAAGCGCGTTCATCGCCTCGTCTCTGACCTCGTCAAATTCAGGCATCGTTTGTCCCTTTTTAGACGCTACGTAAAACATCTCAAAGCCTTCTGGAGTCTGAAAAATCTGCGTGAAAGTGCCATCCGGGGTCTGCTGAAATATCGTTCGTAGTTGAGGCGGGATCTGCTCGCTTTTTAGATCCAGGACATCCATGTGCACGCTGTGGTTGGTATTCATCGGGGAGCTGTGTCTAGCTGCTTCTAAAAGCTGCATCGTAGGCGCCACGTATCTAGTCACGCTCACGTCGGTAAAGTGCGCGAAAAGGTCGCGATTTTGCTCGAAATACGCTCTCGCGGCATTTTCAGAGATGTTAATTTTAGCCTCGGCAAATATGCTTTGATATAGCTTTTCTTGTTTTATGCTTTTTGCGACGTCGTCTTTAAACTGCGCGTAGTCGCCGCCCTTTGATAGCACGGCCGAGCGCAGATCTGAGGCGCTCATACCGCTCTCGCTTGCTATCTTTTGCAGCCTTTGATTTAGCTCGTAGTCGCTAGCTTCGATTTTTAGGTTTTTGATCTGTGCGGTTTCGAGTCTATCGCGGATCAGTAAATTTAGCGCGTTTGCTTCGCTTGTTTGTAGCTGCGCGGCGGCTTTGCGCACTTCGTTTACGGTAATGGGTTCGTTTTCGATGATGACGGCTATGCCGTTTGAGATCTGGCTCGCGTTAGCCATACAAAAACTGAGAAAAAACGCGGCGAATGAGATCTTTTTTAACATATAAAACCTTTGTTTAAGTCTAAAGTAAATATAATTTGAGCATTATAACATTTTAAATTTAAGCGCAAGCTATAAAGGTAAAATTTAATGCAAAATTCACAAATAGTAACTAGATTTGCCCCCTCTCCGACCGGATATTTGCACATCGGCGGGCTTAGGACGGCGCTTTATAACTACTTATACGCTAGAGCAAACGGTGGCAAATTTCTGCTGCGCATCGAAGATACCGACCTAAAACGCAACTCCGAAGAGGCCACGCAAGCGATAAAAGAGGCCTTTGCCTGGTGCGGACTGGATCACGACGGCGAGGTGACGTATCAGTCGCGTAGATTTGACGTGTATAAAGAGTATGTACAAAAGCTGTTAGCCGAGGGCAAAGCCTACAAATGCTACATGAGCAAGGACGAGCTAGATGCTCTGCGCGCCGAGCAAGAAGCGAGAAAAGAGAGGCCCAAATACGACAATCGCTACCGCGAATTTACAGGCACTCCGCCTGCGGGAGTCGAGCCCGTTATCCGTATCAAAGCGCCTCTAAGCGGCGAGATCGTGATCGACGACGGCATCAAAGGCGAGGTTAAATTTAGAGTCGAGGATATCCTAGATGATTTTATCATCGCGCGCTCTGACGGCACGCCTACCTATAACTTCACGGTCGTGATAGATGATGCGCTAATGGGCGTAACCGACGTTATCCGCGGCGACGATCATCTATCAAATACCCCGAAGCAAATCGTGCTATACGATGCGCTTGGTTTTAAGGCGCCTAAATTTTATCACGTCGCGATGATAAACGGCGAGGACGGTAGCAAGCTGAGCAAACGCCACGGCGCGACCGACGTGATGGAGTATAAACGCATGGGTTATCTGCCTGAGGCTCTTTTAAATTTCCTCGTGCGCTTAGGCTGGAGCCATGGAAACGACGAAATTTTCGGCATGGATGATATGCTAAAATACTTTGATCCGCACGATATAAACAAAAGCTCAAGCACCTATAACGCAAGCAAGCTAGAGTGGCTAAATGCCCACTATATCAAGACTCTGCCGTACGAGAGACTAGCAAAAGAGATGCTTAGCTTTGACATAGATTTTAAAGCGATGCCAAAAGGTGAGGTGCTGTTAAATTCGCTGCGAGAACGCTCAAAAACGCTAGTTGAAATGAGCCAGAGCGCAAGAACGATAATAAACGCTCCAAGCGCATACGACGAGAAAGCCTACGCTAAATTTATCACGCCCCAAAGTAAGGAAAATTTGGCTAAATTTGCCGAAATTTTGGATGGAAATTTGGACGCCAAAGGCTACGAGGAGATGACGGGTAAATTTTTAGAAGCAAACGGCTTAAAGCTAAAAGACTTAGCTCAGGCGCTTCGCGTCGCGCTAACGGGAAATAGCGTAAGCCCTGGGATATTTGAGGTGCTCGAAGTTTTGGGCGCGGACGAGACGAAAAAACGAATAAAAAATATTTTAAAGGAGAATAAATGACACACGTAACTAACGAAGAGGCGCTCGCGTATCACGAGGGCGGCAAGATAGAGATAAAAGTAAAAACCCCATGCGCGACGGCTAGAGACCTATCTATGGCGTACACGCCGGGCGTTGCGGTGCCTTGTAAAGAGATCGAGGCCGACAACGAACTAGCCTACAAATACACAAACAAAGCAAATTTAGTAGCCGTCATCACCGACGGTACGGCTGTGCTCGGTCTAGGCGACATCGGCGCGGTAGCGGGCAAGCCGGTAATGGAAGGCAAGGCGGTTTTGTTTAAAAAATTTGCAAACGTAGACGCCTTTGACATCGAGCTAGACGAGCACGATCCAGATAAGATCGTAGAAATCTGCAAAGCACTCTCTCCGACTTTCGGCGGTATAAATTTAGAAGATATCCGCGCTCCAAAGTGCTTTGAGATCGAGCGCAAGCTACAAGAAGCAGTCGATATCCCGGTCATGCATGACGATCAGCACGGCACGGCGATGATAACAAGTGCGGGCATAATAAACGCGATGGAGATTTCAGGCAAAGATATCTCTAAAATCAAAATCGTAGTTAGCGGCGCGGGCGCGGCTGGTATCGCATGCGCGAAGATGTATAAAGCTCTGGGCGCAAAACACATCGTGATGGTAGATAGCAAAGGCGTGATCCATAAAGGCCGCACCGATCTAACTCCGGAAAAGCTAGAATTCGCCCTTGAAACCGTAGATAGAACGCTAGCTGACGCGATGAAGGGCGCGGATATGTTCCTAGGCCTTAGCAAGCCTGGCGTAGTAACCAAAGAAATGGTCGCCTCTATGAACGACGAGCCGATTATTTTCGCGCTTGCTAACCCGACTCCGGAAATCTTCCCTGAAGACGTCGCTAGCGTGCGAAACGACGTGATGATGGGAACCGGCCGCAGCGACTATCCAAACCAGGTAAATAACGTACTTGGCTTTCCGTTTATATTCCGCGGAGCGCTTGACGTCAGAGCCAAAAAAATCACCGAAAATATGAAAATGGCTGCGGCGCGCGCGCTTGCAAATTTGGCTAAAGAGCCCGTGCCTGCGGAGGTTTGCGAGGCATTTGGCGTAAAAGAGCTAAAATTCGGCAAAGACTACATCATACCAAAACCGTTTGACAAACGCGTCCTAACGGCAGTCGCTCCTGCGGTAGCGCAGGCTGCGGTCGACGACGGCGTAGCTAGAGTGAAGAATTTTGATCTAAAAGCCTACGCAGAAAAGCTAGCAAAGGGTCTGTAAATGAAAAACGTCAGGCTCATCTCTCACCCGCTCATCGAGCACAAACTAGCGATTTTAAGGGATAAAAACACTGAGCCGTTTCAGTTTAGGATGCTCGTGGACGAGATCAGCCACCTGATGATATTTGAGGCGACTAGGGATCTGGCGCTGCGCGACGTGAGCGTGCAGACTCCGGTCGCCCAGGCCCAGGCTAAAAAGCTAGGGACGAAGGTGATGATTTGCCCTATTTTGCGAGCGGCGCTAGGTATGCTTGATAGCGTATTTACGATCATTCCCGATGCGAGCGTGGGCTTTTTGGGCTTTCAGCGAAACGAAAAGACCGCGGAGGCGGAGTTTTTCTACGCTAAGCTACCTCGCGACGCTAAAAACCGCCTAGCCATCATCATCGATCCGATGTTTGCTACCGGCGGTACGGCTATCGACGCGGTTAAATTTCTACGAGAAAACGGCATCAAGCAGATCAAATTTATCTCCATCATCGCCGCTCCAGAAGGACTAAAGCGCTTTAGCGAAGTTTATCCGGACGTAGAGGTCTATACGGCTGCGATCGACGAGCGACTAAACGAGAAAAACTACATCGTGCCGGGGCTGGGGGATGCGGGCGATAGGGTGTTTAATACGCTTTAAATTTGACGAACTCGGACGGCAAATTTAGCTTGTCTCAAAATTTGACCGAATTTGACTGCAATTTATGCGGTTAGATTCGGCTTTTGTCTAGTCAAATTTGACGCAAATTTACTCTCGTCTTTACAGCGCGAAATTATCAAATTTGAATTTAACCCGTAAAATTTGACGGCAAATTTAACCCCGAAGCAAGCGCTTCAAATTTATTCCAAAGGTCTTTTTTGAACAAACAACTACTTAGAAACGTCATCTTGCCGCTGGCTGTTTTATTGCTCGTGGCGCTGTTTAAATTTATTATCCCAGATAACAGCTCAACCACACCAAAACAAAATCAGCCGCAAAGCGAGTTTAGAGGAAGCGGCGGCGTAGAGAAAAATATAGCCGCCGTACCGACCGCAAACGTCGTAAAGGACGGTACTTACACCTCAAAAGACGAGGTTGCGGCGTATATTTATAAATTCGGCGAGTTGCCGCAAAACTTCATCACCAAAAAAGAAGCTCTCGCGCTCGGATGGGACGCTAAAAGCGGCAATCTATGGCAAGTCACTGACAAAAAAAGTATCGGAGGCGACCGCTTTTCAAATAGAGAAAAAAAGCTGCCAAGCGCCGACGGGCGCAAGTGGTTTGAGTGCGATATCGGATACCGCGGAGGACGACGCGGAGCCGAACGTATAGTGTTTTCTAGCGACGGGCTGATCTACTACACGCCTGATCATTATGAGAACTTTTATCTACTTTATGAGCGGAGACAGCAGTGAAAACCATAACTCTAAACGGCACAAAAATGCGCGAGAAAACGGCGGCCTTTGAGTATCTAGCACGAAAATTTGGCCTTGATCCCGATGTAAAAAATCTCGACGCGCTTTACGACGCTCTGGGTGAGATAAACGAACCAACGCAGATAAATCTAAAAAATCGCGCCGCTCTTAGCACGCTTGGCGACTATGCAGACGATCTGATAGCAGTTTTTACCGATCTAGCGGAGGAAAACGAGCGCGTGAAATTTGAGATTTTATCTTGATTTGGTTGCCGCTCGTGATACCGTAGCTGTGGATAAAATTTGATTATAAACTCGTTTTTGTTCCTTAAGTAAAATCACCATAAATTAAGCCGAATTTTATCGTCCAAAATTCGGCTTCAAATCCAAAAATTAGAGCTAAATTTTGATAACTAACGCGACCTTAAAAGCCATATCTGATGCCACCGCACACATTGCCTTATTCGTTTGATGAGGAGATATTTTACCGAGAAGAGGGCTACGTGGATCTTATGCTTGGATGCTCTACTGAGCCGACCCGCAGCCAATACCAAACCGTTACGCGGTGCGATAAAAATAGCTAAAGAGGGAAAACCGTCGCCTAATGCTGATAAAATCATCTAGCGCCGCGCTTCGTCGCACCTTGTGTGCGCTGCATACAGAAAGCTCTTTAGGCAAGCGCGTGACGCTACACGGTTTAACAGTTAAGAAATCTGTATTTCAGCT
>NZ_CALINL010000016.1 GCF_938045225.1 uncultured Campylobacter sp. | reverse complement strand
AAAAACTCGATAAAAAGCTGGTTTTTACGCCGCGAGTCAAGCGATTTTTTGTTATCTTAGCGCTTGCCGTTATCGCTAGCTACATCGTTTATATAGCGACGCAGTACCGCGTGAATTTAGGCGTCGTCCTGCCGCTCGTGCTCTCTTTCGCGCTTAGCTTTTTGCTGGAAAAGGCAAAATTTAAAGCCTACGAAAAAAGCGCTCGCAAAAAGCTAGCCTTGATGCCGGAGCTTAAAATCATCATGATAACGGCAAGTTTTGGCAAAACCAGCATCAAAAATTTCCTATTTGAGCTGCTTAAAAACGATTTCGTCTGTCGTAAAACCCCTCGCAGCGTAAACACGCTAGCAGGCCTTATCCAAGACATAAACAACGAACTTGCCGCCGGTACGCAGATATATATCGCCGAGGCGGGCGCACGCCTAAAAGGCGACATCGCGCAGATCACGGAGTTTTTGAACCCGCAGATCGCAATCGTCGGCGAGATCGGTGCGCAACATATCGAGTACTTTAAAACGCTCGAAAATATCCGCGCCACGAAGCTTGAGGCTCTTAGCTCAAAGCGCCTAGAAAAGGCTTTCGTGCACAGTAGCACGCAGGCAAACGAGGGCGAAAAGATAGAAATTTACGATAGAGATCTAAACGGCGTGGAGGCGAGCTTGGATGGGATCAAATTTAAGCTCGGCAAGAGGGAATTTGCTTCGCCGCTGCTTGGTAAATTTAACGCCGCAAACCTAGCCGTCTGCGTCAAAACCGCGCTATATCTGGGGCTAGACGAAGCTAGGATCGCCTCCGCTCTTGCGCGTTTAAAAAACGTCGAGCATAGACTCGAGCGTATCGATGCCGGCGGCAAAATCATCATCGACGACGGTTTTAACGGCAACTTTAACGGTATGAGCGCGAGCTACGAGCTAGTCGCAGGCTACGAAGGGCGCAAGGTGCTCGTGACGCCCGGTATCATGGAGAGCAGCGACGAGGAGAACGAAAAACTAAGCAAGATCATAAACAAAACCTTTGATATCGTTATGCTGACAAGCTCGCTAAACGCCGTCGCGCTGCTAAAGCACCTAAGCAGGCCAAAAGTCATCGTCATCAAGGACAAATCAAAAATGCAAGAAGCCTTGGCGCAAAATACCAAAGCGGGCGATTTTATCCTTTTTTCAAACGACGCGCCGAGCTTTATGTAGGCGTAAATTTGGTTTGAGCGGCGCAGTCAAATTTAGTGGCGCCGCTTCTAGCTACTCAAATTTGATTTGAAATTTACTCTGCTCACATCGGCGGAGATTGATTTGAAAAAATGCCTTTTCAAGATGCAGGTTATACCAAGCGCCGATTGCCGCAGATGAAAGATAAAATAGGGTGGTTAAATTTTAACGACTCAAATTTAACCCCAAATTTGAAGTTAAATTTAAAAAGGGGTCTTACGACCCCTTGGCTACTTTATTACAGCCATCTTTCTGCGCATATACGCGATCCTGCTTTGTAGCGGGAGGTGTTTAGGGCAGTTATCTTCGCAGCCTAGCAGCGTCATACAGCCAAATACGCCGTCATCGTCGCCGATAAGCTCGTAAAAGTCCTCATCGGTTCGTTTATCAAGCGCGTCGATTTTAAATCTAGCTACGCGGTTAAGTCCGACCGCACCGATGAAATCAGGCCTCATGATAGCCGTACCGCACGCAGCTACGCAGATACCGCACTCGATGCAGCGGTCAAGCTCAAATACCTCTTGCGCGACTTCAGGTTCGACTTTCTCCTCAAGCTTAGAGATATCGGTCTCGTGGTCGGTGTGTATCCAGCTCTCCACGCGCTTACTCATAGCGTTCATCCAGTTGCCCGTGTCTACGCTTAAGTCTTTTAGCAGTTTAAATACCGGCAGAGGCATAAGCTCGATCACGCCGTTTGGATAGTCTTTGGTTAGCGTACGGCAAGCAAGCTTTGGCGTACCGTTAACTAGCATACCGCAGCTACCGCATATACCGGCGCGGCAAACGAAGTCAAAGCTAAGATCCGGGTCAAATTTCTCGCGAATTTGATTTAACGCTATAAAAAGCGTCATGCCGTCGGTTTCCTCTAGCTCGTAGCTCGCGAAATGCGGCTTTGAAATTTTGCTTAACGGATTATATTTAAATGCTTTTATGGTTATTTTTCTACTCATATCCTATTCCTGCTCTTTCGTTTGGTGCTTTATATTTAGGCTGAAGATCATAGTGCATTAGCGCTTCTTGGATCTCATATCTGCCCTTGCCTTCGGCTTCCATTTTGGCACGGATTTCATCGACCTGCGCTTGACGTACAGCGCTATCTGGGTGCTCGATGATGTTACCCTTAGCTCCGTATCCGCGGAATGCCGGCGGAATTTCCATTTTCATAATATCAAGCGGCTCATACACGATAGTCGGTAGCGTATCGCCCTCTTTCCAGCTAGTTAGAGTTCTGTTTAGCCAGTTTAAGTCGTCGCGTTTCGGATAGTCCTCGCGGCAGTGCGCTCCGCGGCTCTCTGTTCTATCAAGCGCACCTTTTGCGATGCAAAGTGCTAGTTTTAGCATCTTTGGCACGCGGTAAGCCTCTTCAAGCTCTGGGTTGCCAAATAGTGCTTTGTTGCTTACTTTTACATCAAGTGACTCTTTGTAGAGTGCTTCAAGTTCTTTAACAGCAAGCTCTAGACCTTTGCCTGTTCTAAATATCGCAACGTGTTCCCACATTACCTCTTTCATCTTGTTTTTGATATCAAAGACGTTAAATTTGCCCTCTTTTGTGACGAGGCTATTTAGATAGTCTTCTTGTTTTTTAACAAATTTCTCGATATCAGCTGTGTTTATCTCGATCTCGTGGCTAGCGCAATAATCTGCAAAATAATCACCAACGATCATACCAGCGACAACTGTCTCAGAAACTGAGTTACCACCAAGGCGGTTAAAGCCGTGCATATCCCAGCAAGCAGCCTCTCCAGCGCTAAATAGACCAGCTAGTGTTGGGCTCTCGCCAGTTGGTTTTGTCTTGATGCCGCCCATTGAGTAGTGCTGCATAGGTA
>NZ_CALINL010000015.1 GCF_938045225.1 uncultured Campylobacter sp. | reverse complement strand
TATTTAGGGAGCATGCGACAAGGCTCATTCCCGAGCTTTGCGAATGCGAGCTAAAAAAAGAGCTTGAAAACGAGGAAATTTACAGCATGCAAATAACTAGAAACGCGCCATTTCCGCAGCGCATCACTGACGTTGGGATACTGGCCGACTTAGCCGTGCACGATATAGATCTTATTAGATTTTTAAGCGGCAAAGAGATAAAAAGCGCGGATATAAAAAGCTCGCGCAAAATCCACGCCAAATTTGAAGACAACGCTGTTTTGTCGTTTGAGCTTGAGGGCGAGATAACGGCTCTCATCGCTACTAGCTGGCTCGCGCATAGACGAAAAAGGACGGTCGAAGTCGCGTGCAAAGGGGCGGTTTACGAGGCTGATTTGCTAAATCAGAGCCTCGTTAAATTTAGCGAATTTGACGAGAGCGCGTGCAAAATGCAAAATATATTCGTCAAAAGAGCTGATCCGCTAACAAGCGAGCTAGAGGACTTCGTGCATTTTTTAGGCGGGGAGCAAAGTGCGAGCGCTAGCATAGAAGACAGCCTAAAAACGCTAAAAATCATAGGGAACGCGAGCTAAATTTTAGGCTGAAATATAAAAGAAAATTTATTTTTTTATATTTTATTTATATTTATGGAAAAAGAAGTTATTATTATACGATTTTTTCAAAAGGAGTCTAAATGATATATGAAAGCATCGTTCAAACCATCGGTAAAACCCCGATCATAAGGATAAATAGCGTGCACGAAGAGGGCATGGCTGAAATCTACGCAAAGCTTGAGTTTTTTAACCCGGGCGGCTCGGTAAAAGATAGAATCGCCGCAAACATGATCCTAGGTATGCAAAAAGAGGGCATCCTAAAAAAAGGCGACGTCATCGTGGAGCCGACTAGCGGCAACACCGGCATAGGCGCAGCCATGGTCGGCGCGGCACTAGGATACAAGGTCGTGCTAGTGATGCCTGAGACCATGAGTATAGAAAGACGCAAGCTACAAAAGGCTTACGGCGCGGAGCTAGTGCTAACCGAGGGTGCAAAAGGCATGAAGGGTGCGATCGAAAAAGCAAACGAACTCGTGCGCGAAAAAGGCTACGTGATGCTAAGCCAGTTTGAAAATAAATTTAACCCGCAGGCTCATGAGCTAACTACGGCAAAAGAGATCATGGATGATTTTAAAGAGCTTGACGCGTTTGTAGCCGGCGTAGGCACTGGCGGCACGCTAAGCGGCACGGCAAGAGCGCTAAAAGCAAACGGCTATAAAACTAAAATCGTCGCCGTCGAGCCAAACGACTCCGCAGTGATCTCGGGCGAAAAACCCGGCCCGCACAAGATCCAGGGCATCGGCGCGGGTTTTATCCCGGCTACGCTCGAGACCGCCTATATCGACGAGATAGAGCGCGTGGATAACGATGAGGCCTTTGAGGCGGCTAGAAAACTGGCTAAAGAGGAGGGGGTCTTGCTAGGTATCTCAGGCGGCGCGGCTTTGGCGGCTGCGGTAAAGGTCGCAAAGAGGCTGGGCAAGGGCAAAAAGGTGCTTTTCATAGCTCCCGATAACGGCGAGAGATATCTTAGTACTCCGCTTTACGAGGCGTGATTTGGGACTGATAGCTGAGCTAAACGAGCTGGTCGCGACCGTGCGAGGAAAGGACCCGTCTGTGGCCTCGTGCTGCTACGGGGCGATCCTCGTCAACACTCCGGGCATCCACGCCGTCTTTTTTCATAGATTCGCGCACTTTTTGCATGTTAAAAATTGGCGATTTACGGCGCGCTTCGTTTCGCAGATGTCGCGCTTTTTAACTGGCATCGAGATACATCCGGGTGCCAAGATCGGCAGGCGGCTTTTTATCGATCACGGCATGGGCGTGGTTATCGGCGAGACAGCCGAGGTGGGCGATGACGGGCTGATCTATCATAAAGTAACTTTGGGCGGTACGGGCAAAGAGTGCTGCAAGCGCCACCCGACCGTAAAAAACGGCGTCACGATAGCAGCCGGCGCAAAGGTGCTAGGGAACATCCTGATCGGCGAAAACGCCAAGATAGGCGCAAACTCTGTCGTGCTAAAAGACGTGCCCGATAACGCCACGGTCGTAGGAATTCCTGCTAGGATCGTGCGGATAAACGGAGAACGAGTCGGCGAGTAGGTCAAATTTGCGCCGACTTGGACTGCTATTTTTATAAATTTATTCTTTTTTATTCTGTTAAATTTGAAAATTTGTAAGATTTTTATAGGGCAGACAAATATAGCGGATGCTTTTGCGAGTTTGTATTTCGCTTTAATTTATCAAATTTAACTACGGCAAATTTAGTTAAATTTATTCATCAAATATCGGAAGTTTAGGCTGTATCTTGTTGCTGACGTTTAAAATTTGAGCTTCGCTTGCTTCGCCTAAATTTTCATTGTCATCAAATTTGACCGGCTCGCCGGCTTCATTCGTCGTGATTTTTAGTCGCTTCATCGTCTTGGCCGATTTGCTAAATTCTATTAGATCCTCGGTCGTCTTTACCTCGCTCGGGAGCTTTTGTAGTGAGTATTTAAAAATTTCAGCCGCCGCGATAGCGTCGCTCAGGGCTCTGTGATGGGTATTGTCGATGCCTAAAAGTTCTTTTAGCGTGCCTAGGCCGTATTTTGGCGAGGCGATAGTGCGGCGGGCTAGGTCTATGGTGCAGAGCTTACGGTTTAGTAGCTCGCCGTATCCTAGCGCCTCCAGCGTCGCGCTGATAAAGCCGTAGTCAAAGCGAACGTTGTGTGCCACAAAAACGCTCTGACCTAAAAAGACCTTAAACTGCTCCATGACGAAGGCTAGGCTTGGCGCGTTTTTTAGGTGTTCTGCGGTGATGCCCGTTAGTTCGCTGATATTTTCCGGGACGTAGGGCGCGTACACGAAGGTTTCAAATTTGCCGATTATTTCGCCGTTTTGTAGCTTTATCGCGCCGATTTCGATGATCTGTCCGCTATTTATGCCGCCGCTAGTTTCTATATCTACGACGCAAAAAATTTGATCTTTTATCTCATTGCGCCGCGTTTTTAGCTCGATTTGGTTTTTTGCGGTGCGGGTTATATCAAGCCCTAGCGCGCGCCACATCTGCACGTCGCGAACATCAAAAAGCTCGGCGTATTCGTCCATTTGCTTTGTCGCGGCGACAAAGTCCGCGTAGGCTACGTTTCGCTTGGCGATGACGGCTAGTAAATTTTCAAAATCTTGGTTCAAAACTCGAGCTTTAGCGAGCGGATAGAGTGCTCGTATGAATTTGATGAAAATATATAACTGCCCGCTACGACGATATCTACGCCCGCCTCATCGAGCTGCGCGACGTTTAGTCCAGTTACGCCGCCGTCTACCTCGATCATGCATTTTGCGTTTTTACGCTCGATCATTTCGCGTAAGCTGCGGGCTTTTTCAAGTACCGAAGGGATAAATTTTTGCCCGCCGAATCCCGGATTTACGCTCATTAGTAGCACCATGTCGACCTCGTTTACGATGTGCTCGATCGTGGAAACGGGGGTGTGCGGGTTTAGCACTATCGCGGGCCCTGTGCCGTGGCTACGGATGTGATCGATTAGGCGTAGCGGGTGCTTTTCCTCCTCGATGTGAAAGCTTAAAAATTTAGGCTTCAGAGGCAAAAAAAGATCGGCGAAAAAAGTGTTATTTTGCACCATTAGGTGTATGTCTAGCGGCTTTGTGGCGGCTTTTGCGACGGCATTTACCACCACCGGACCGATGGTTAAATTCGGCACGAAATGCCCGTCCATCACGTCAACATGCACTAGATCGGCTCCAGCCTCGCAGATGGCCTCGATCTCGGCTCTTAAATTTCCAAAATCAGCCGATAAAATACTCGGTGCTACATACATTTTAGTGTCCTTTATTTGCTTAGAAAAAATATCGCGTCCATGCCGTCTATATCGAGTCGTACGAGGGCGCCTTTGTTTTTTTTGTCTTCCTCTTTAATCTCTTCAAAGACATGCGGCAAGGTAAAATTCGCCTCTATCTTTTGACTTTTTAACCACGCTTCGATGCGGTCGGATATAACACTAAGCAGGTCTGCATAGGCCTCGATCATGCTTGCGTCGCTACCTTCTTGAAGCAAAATTTTGCAGATTTTATAAACGGCGTTTTTTTCGACGCAGAGGATAAATTTGGCATTTGTCTCGCCGTAAAACGCTACCGAGCCCATGCAAAATTTCTCCTCGTCGCAGCTAAAATTTGTTATCTCGGTACTCTTGCGAGAAATAGGTAAATTTGATAAAGAGGCTAGCGTATCCATCACTACTTTTAAGATATCGGGCAAAAGATCTATTAATTCTTTTGTTATATTTTTAGGTTTTTCGTCTTCTATGCTACCGCCGCCTTCTATCGTCGCGTCGTCATTAAAAAAATCCTGGATCGTATCGTAAAGTAGTATCCCGCAGTCCTCTAAATCATGAAGTAAGGCTTTTGAGACGTTAGGCTTTTTTAGCCCGCACATAGCTATGGTTGCACCGCTATCGGCGCATTCCATCGCGAGTTTTGCCAAAAACGACACGCCGTGAATATTTATAAAACTTGATTTTTTCATATCAAAAACAAAAAATTTAAAGCCGATTTTTAGCGATTGCAGGAAACTTTTATAAGCGAATTTGTCTGCAAATTCCGAGTCGATAAAGCCGTTTATCTCGTAAACGACTACGTTTTCTTTAAGGCTAGTGGATAATTCTTTTTTATTTGATTTGATGTCGGTGAGGCGGATGGCGCACTCGAAATCTTTGTGCAAGCGGTTAAATTCATCCTCGTCTTTTGCGATAACCGGTTTGTATCCGCGCCCTGATAATGTTAGCGCAATCTGGCGTTTTTGCTCGGTATCGGCGTTAAAAACGATGATTTGTTTGTTTTCCGATTCAAACTTCCCCCAAAATAAAAGCGCAACGCTGAGCGTCTCGAAAAAAGATAAATTTAAAACATCTTTAGACATTCTTTTTAGGGCTTTAAATTTTATCTCGTTATAATCGCAAAAGCCTATATCGGCGTCATTTTCCTTTGTTATTCTTGAGACGGATTCAAGGATTAGATTAAAGCCTACCTTGTTAAAATAAACGGTATTTTTAAGCGATATTAGGATATGACGCGGAGCTTTTTGGCGTAGATATTTTATATTTGCGTCGCTGATTTCGTATTTATCGATATCGCCGTCTAAAAAGCCGGAAGGATAAAATATAGCTACGTCGTCTTTAAAATCTAATCTCATAAGATAAAAGAATTTCCTAAAAAATGATATTTTTTACGTAAATCGAGCCGGTAATTTTTTAAAATTTAACCGTGTTTAAATTTTGTTATTTTAGCTTTTTTATCCATAAATTCAGTTTAAAAACTAACGCGTTTGTAAAAGCAGCTTTAAGCTTTTATTTTGTTTATTTTGGATAAAATCAGCAGAAATTTTTATTTTTAAGGAAACAAATATGTCAAGAGTATGCGCAATAACAGGCAAAGGTCCGATGGTAGGCAACAATGTCAGCCACGCGAAAAATAGAACAAAAAGAAGGTTTTTGCCAAACTTAAGAACTATTCGCGTTACGCTAGAGGACGGCACTACGAGAAAGATCAAGGTAGCTGCTTCTACGCTAAGAACGATGAGAAAACAGTCACGCTAAATTTACCGCAAATTTGAGGAGTTGT
>NZ_CALINL010000014.1 GCF_938045225.1 uncultured Campylobacter sp. | reverse complement strand
TGGGTTTTGTTATCAAAAAGCATATTGATTTTTGTAAATATAAAATTTTATATTTATGCGTAGTTTTAAGCATTAGCCCTAAAATAGGCGAAATAAAGATAATTTTGGTCTTAATTTGAATTCCAAATGTTGCCAAAGAACTAGTTATTTTTAATCAACTTAAATTTAGGTTATAGCGGTTAATATCTACCTGATTTTTAAGAACTATCTTAAAAAATAAACGAGGAGAGAAAATGGATCGACGAGATTTTATAAAAAGCGCCGCCGCTTCGGCTGCTTGCGCGAGTGCGGGTATAGCGCTGCCTAGCTCTATGGCAGCTGCGCAAAACGCAGCTGAAAAGGGCTGGCGCTGGGATAAGGCTGCATGTAGGTTCTGTGGAACTGGCTGCGGCGTAATGATCGCAACCAAAGAGGGCAAAATCGTAGCAGTCAAGGGTGACCCTGAAGCACCAGTAAACCGCGGCCTAAACTGCATCAAAGGCTACTTTAACGCCAAGATCATGTACGGCGCAGACCGCATCACTCAGCCGCTTTTGCGCGTGAACGAAAAGGGCGAATTTGATAAAAAAGGCAAATTTAAGCCTATTAGCTGGGAAAAAGCCTTTGACATCATGGTGGAAAAATATAAAGAGACCATGAAGAAAAACGGCGTGCATTCAGCCTGCGTTTTCGGCTCGGGTCAATACACTATTTTAGAGGGTTATGCAGCCGTCAAACTATGGAAAGCGGGTATCAGAAGCAACTCCATAGACCCGAATGCTCGCCACTGTATGGCGTCCGCGGTCGTCGGATTTATGCAGACTTTCGGTATCGACGAGCCTGCGGGCTGCTACGACGACATAGAGCTAACCGATACTATCGTGGCTTGGGGCGCTAATATGGCGGAGATGCACCCGATACTTTGGGCGCGCGTAAGCGATAAGAAGCTAAGCGATCCTGAGCGCGTAAAGGTCGTAAATTTAAGTACGTATTCGACTAGAACGTCAAATATCGCCGATTCCGAGATTATTTTCGCTCCTTCAAGCGACGTAGCTATCTGGAACTACATCGCTCACGAGATCGTTTATAATCATCCTGAAGCCATTGATTGGGACTACGTAAATAGCCACTGCGTATTTGCGACGGGACCTGCCGATATCGGCTATGGGCTTAGAAATAATCCAAATCATCCTAACTACAATGCCGAAAAAGACGTCATCGAGACCGAACTTAAAAAGACTTTAAGCAAAAACGAAGGCGTGACTCTGGGCTATCTAGGCTATAAAGAGGGCGACGTGATGGAAAATAAAAATACGGCTACCGCGGGCAAACACTGGCAAATCACGTTTGAGGAATTTAAAGAAGCTCTTAAACCTTATACGCTTGACTTCTCCGCTCCGCTAATAAAAGGCGATCCAAACGAGGATTTGGAAGAATTTAAGAAAAAACTAAAGCAACTAGCCGACTGGTACATCGAAAAAGGTAGAAAAGTAGTTAGCTTTTGGACGATGGGCTTTAACCAGCACCAACGCGGCACTTGGGTAAACGAGCAGGCCTATATGGTACATATGCTTCTTGGTAAGCAAGCAAAACCGGGCGAGGGTGCTTTCTCTCTAACTGGACAACCAAGCGCATGCGGAACGGCACGCGAGGTCGGTACTTTCGTCCACCGCTTGCCTGCGGATATGGTCGTAGATAACGCCGAACACCGCGAAATAAGCGAGAAAATTTGGAAACTTCCTAAAAACACGCTAAATCCGAAAGTCGCCTCTCACTACGTAAAAATGATGCGCGATATGGAAGACGGAAAGATGAAATGGGCGTGGGTGCAGGTAAATAACCCGTGGCAAAATACCGCAAACGCAAACCACTGGATAAAAGCCGCTCGCGAGATGGATAACTTTATCATCGTCTCAGACCCGTATCCGGGCATCTCGGCTAAGGTTGCCGATCTAATCTTGCCTACTGCGATGATATACGAAAAATGGGGCGCGTACGGTAATGCCGAGCGCCGAACGCAGCACTGGCGTCAGCAAGTCCTTCCGGTAGGCGAAGCGATGAGCGACACGTGGCAAATGCTGGAATTTGCTAAGCGCTTTAAGCTAAAAGAGGTTTGGGGCGAACAAAAAGTGGACGATAAGCTAACGCTTCCAAGCGTGCTAGACGAGGCAAAAGCCATGGGTTATAGCGAAGAAGATACGCTATTTGACGTGCTTTTCGCAAACGAAGAGGCTAAGAGCTATCCTGCAAAAGACGCTATAATGGAAGATTTTGATAACTCTGAAGTTTTCGGCGACAGTAGAAAAATCGTCGGCTCGGACGGCAAAGTGTTTGAGGGCTACGGATTTTTCGTTCAAAAATATCTTTGGGAAGACTACCGCAAATTTGGCTCGGGTCACGGACACGATCTAGCGGACTTTGATACTTATCACAAAGTGCGCGGCCTAAGATGGCCTGTAGTAGACGGCAAAGAAACCCAGTGGAGATTTAATGCCAAATACGATCCGTACGCGAAGAAATTTGCCGAAGACGGCAAGCAGTTTGCATTCTACGGAAATAAAAAAGCCAAGTTGCAAAAAGGCGATTTGACCAAAGTAACTAGCGGAGACGAGAATTTTTCTATCGCTAATAAAGCCAAAATTTTCTTCCGTCCTTATATGGATCCGTGCGAGATGCCTGATACTACGTATCCTTACTGGCTATGCACGGGCCGCGTCTTGGAGCACTGGCACACCGGCACTATGACTATGCGTGTTCCTGAGCTTTACCGCGCTGTACCTGAGGCTCTTTGCTACATGCACGAGGGCGATGCGCAAAAGCTAAATTTACAGCATAACGACGTAGTTTGGGTCGAGTCTCGCCGCGGTAAGGTAAAAGCAAGGCTAGATCTGCGCGGACGAAACAAAACTCCTTCGGGACTAGTTTACGTGCCGTTTTTTGATGAAAACGTGTATATCAACAAAGTCTGCCTAGATGCGACTTGCCCGATCTCAAAAGAGACCGACTATAAAAAATGCGCGGTTAAAATTTACAAGGCTTAATAATGCAAAATAGAAGAGAGGCTTTAAAATTTGGGTTAAAGGCGATTAGTTTGGTTCTTGCAGGCGGCTTTGCCTGGAGTACGCAAACGACGGCTAAAGCCCAAACTCTACTCATCAGGCCGCCAGGTGCTTTAAAGGAGAAAAATTTCCTTAGCGAGTGCATACGCTGCGGGCTTTGCGTAGAAGCCTGTCCTTGGGATACGCTTAAGCTTGCGGATTTAGACGACGGATTGCCTTACGGTACTCCGTTTTTTACCCCGCGAAATATCCCTTGTTATATGTGTACGGATATCCCGTGCACGGTCGCCTGTCCGACCGGAGCGCTAGATACGAAGCTAGTGAGCGAGGATAACGGCAAGCTAAATATAAACAAAGCGCAAATGGGTATCGCGGTGCTGGATCCGAATTTTTGCATCGCTTACGAGGGGCTTCGCTGCGACGCTTGCTACCGCGCCTGTCCTTTGATAGATAAAGCGTTAAGGCTTGAATATGTCCGCAACGAACGCACGCAAAAGCACGCGTTTTTTAAACCTGTCGTAGACGCCGACTACTGCACGGGCTGCGGCATGTGCGAACAAGTTTGCGTGACGCCAAAAGCTTCTATCTTCGTGCTTCCGCGCGAGATAGGACTTGGCTCTAGCAACGAACAGTACGTAAAAGGCTGGGTCGAAGGCGCGGATAAAAAGCTAAAAGACGCCGAACCTAAAGAGTTTAAAACCGACGAGAAAAAGCTAAACGACTATCTAAATAGCGGAGATTTGCTATGAAATATTTGATTTTAAGAAGGATAAGTCAAATTCTGATTCTGGGGCTGTTTTTTGCGAGCAACTACTACGGAATTAAAATTTTACAAGGCAATCTCAGCTCGTCTTTGCTTTTCGGAGTTGTTCCTCTTAGCGATCCGTTTGCCGTTTTGCAGTTATATCTAGCTAGTTTTAGTATCGCTTCGGGCGCGCTTGTGGGAGCCGCTATCGTGTTTGCTTTTTACGCGATCGTCGCTCCGCGCGCTTTTTGCAGCTGGGTTTGCCCGGTAAATATCATCACCGAAACCGCTCGCTGGGTTAGAGTAAAGCTTGGCTACGATAAAGATAAAAAATTCGTAAATTTTACGCGAAGCGCGAGATATTACGTTTTGGGATTTACGCTTTTTATCTCGCTAGTCACTTCGGCTCCGGCGTTTGAGGGCATTAGCTTTATCGGCATTATTCAGCGCGGCGTCATCTACGGTGGCACGCTGTGGTTGTTTGTGGCGTTTGGAGTGTTTGCGATAGACGCGTTTATCGGCGATAGACTAGTCTGCTCAAAGCTTTGTCCGCTGGGCGCTTTTTACGCGATAGCCGGCAAATTTGCCCTTATCAGAGTAAAGCACGATGCGGCTAGCTGTACTAACTGCATGAAGTGTAAGCTAATCTGTCCGGAAAACCAAGTGCTTGGCATCATCGGCAAGCAAAGCGGGTTTATAACATCGAGCGAGTGCATCAGCTGCGGACGCTGTATCGACGTCTGCGACGACGACGCGCTCAAATTTAATATAAGAAATTTACTAAAGGAGAAAAATCAATGAAGGCGAGAATTTTGGCGGGATTGGCGTGCGCCGTCCTCGTATTTTCGGGATACGTCGAAGCTAAAGAAGAACAAAAATCCTCTAGCTCGGTACAAACTCAAAAAGTAGAGCAAAAAAATAAATCAAAATCATCCGATAGCAAAGAAGCAAAGGATCTAAATATCTTGCGTTCGGCTAACGACGTTATGGACGAAGAAGAGGTAAAGCTAGCCGATATCAACTGGACGAAACCTGCCGCAGGCGAAGCACAAAGATATGAGCGCTCTTTTGAAAACGCACCGCCGATGATACCTCATGATTTAGAGGGTTTGATACCGATAACCGCGGATAATAATATGTGCGTTACATGTCATATGCCTGAAGTCGCAAAAGACGTCGGCGCGACTCCGATCCCTAAATCGCACCTTTATAGCATAAGGAACAAAAAAGACCTCGACGGTAAGCTTAGTGACGACCGCTTTAACTGCACTACGTGTCACGTACCGCAGGCGAACGTAGAGGCTAAGTTTAAAAATAACTTTAAGCCGGAGTACCGCGATGCCAACTCGTCTCAGCATTCCAATCTATTAGACGTACTAAACGAAGGCGTTAGGTGAGCGTATCCAGACGCGAGCTATTTACTAAATTTTTGGGCGGCAAAACCGCTCAAAAATTTATTGCGCCGCCTTATTTTTGCGGCGAATTTAACTGCGCTGATTGCGAAGCGCCTTGCGTTAGCGCTTGTGATAGAGAGCTTTTGAGTTTTGAAAACGAGAGAGTAAATTTTAAATTTAAGTCCTTAGGTTGTAACTTTTGTAAAGAGTGCGCGCTTGCTTGCGAGGAGGCGGGACGAGAGGTTTTAAATTTAGAATTTGCAGCTAAAATCGAAGCTAAAATTTTTATCGACGTACATAGTTGTCTTGCATGGAACGGCACGATTTGCTGTAGTTGCCAGGATGTTTGCAAATTTAGAGCCATCGATTTTTTAGGCGTTTTTCGCCCAAGCGTAAATCAAAAATGCACGGGCTGCGCGCAGTGTATGGAAGTTTGCTTCGCAAATAGTATCAAAATGGAGGCGTTATGAGAAAATTTATTTTATTTTTTACGGCGATTTTTTGCTTAAATTTGACCGCAAATTTGGCGGCTGCACCGCTCGAGATCTCGCAACCGGACAAGGTCATAAAAGCGGGCGCAAACGTGATAAGCTCAAATTTGATAGATGAAATTTTATATCTGGGCACGGACGGTAGCGAGCTTGATATCTACGACATAAAGGCGGATAAATTTTTAGAACCGATCAAATTTCGCACAGTCAAAACGCACTTTAGCGACGAAGAGCCAGCAAAAATTTTTAGTATCGACCGGCTGGGCGATATGCTTTTGGTTTTAACCGAGATGGATTACAACGAGCGATATTTGTACGTTTTTAAAAAAGAAAATGACGGCTGGAGCGAGGTTAGCAATATGCATCTAGCTAACAAATCCGCCAAAAAAGCCTTTTTCATAGATGAAAAAACGGCGGTAGTATCGGATTTCGGCAATGAAATTTACTATATCGACCTAGAGAGTAAAAAAGCAGTCTTTAAACATAAATTTTCCATCGCGCTTTACGTGGATTTTGAGATCAATAAAACCCGCGACAAAATCGCTATCGGAGCCGAAAGCGGCGTGATTTATATCTATAATCTAAAAACTCGCCAAACCGAACAAACGCTAAATTTCTTTAAAGACAACATGTACGACATCGACTACAAAAATGACGTCGTAGCCGTGGGCTGCATCGACAAACAAGCAGGCGTTTTTAACGGCTCGATGAGCTATTTTAAGTCTGATTTTATCGTTTATGCGACGGGGCTTAGCGACGACGCCAAAACGCTAGCGTATATGAACGGCGAAGAGAGCGATATCCTGGTCTACGACATCGCAAGCAAAACAAAACTCGCGACCGTAAAAACCGGACAGCAAATTTTAAATGAAATTTACCTCTCCGATAGCGGCAGACTAATCAGCGTCGCGTACGAAAAAGAGGTTAAATTTTGGAGCGTAAAATGAATATATCAAGTGCGATAGTATATACAAAAGACGGAAACGAAGCTGCCGAAGTAGCTAAAAGAATCGAGCAAGTAAAAGGCTGCGAGGTCATCGCCGCGCAAGAGGGCAAAATCGTAGTCGTGATGAGCGCGGAAAATTTAGACGGCGAGATAGAGCTCTTTAAGGCGCTAGAGGGCGTAGAGGGCGTCTCAGAAGCCGCGATGATATACAGCTATCAAGAGGATTTGCAACAAGATATCGAAAGCATTAAAAAAAGCGGCAAGATAAGCGATATACTGCTCGATGAAAACATCGACGCGAAGGATATCGTCTACAACGGTCACGTCGGCGATAGAGTAAAATAAATTTTGCCCCTTAACTTTATTCTAATTTTGACGATATATAA
>NZ_CALINL010000013.1 GCF_938045225.1 uncultured Campylobacter sp. | reverse complement strand
CAAAGCCGCAGTCGAAAAAGGCTACATAAAAGACGACAAAAGCTACATCATGACCGCGGGATATCCGACGGGAGTGGCGGGCAGCTCGGACCTGATCAGGATTTTAAGAAAAGCTCAGATAGATTATTATCTAGAAGAAGCCGATAAGTAAAGGGCTTTTCGCATCGAGGCCTCAATTTTGGCCTCGTCAAGCGATCCCTCGAAAAATAAATTTAACGCTAAAACCGCCTGAAAAAGTAGCATCTCAGCGCCGTCTTTATGCGCGAGTCCGCTAGCGGCGGCTAAATTTAAAAATGGCGTTTTCTTGCCGTAAATCACGTCGAAGGCAAATTTAGCTTCATCAAAAATCGGACGTAAAATCTCAATCGGCGCGGGCAAATTTTCGTCTTTTAGCCCAGCCGAAGTCGTATTTACGACGAGATCAAATTTGCCGCCATTAAATTTGCCGAAATTCGCCCAGCTAAATTTTTTAAATTCGGCAAAATTTGCCAGTCTCTCCTCGCTTCTATTTAGCACGCAAACTCGCACGCCGCGGCTCTTTAGCGCGTAGGCGACCGCCCTAGCCGTCCCGCCAGCGCCCAAAATGAGAGCCGAATTTATATGTCCAAAACTCTCTATCGCTCGTAAAAATCCTGGCGCATCAGTGTTGTAGCCGTAAATTTTATCGCCGCGAGCTACAAGGGTATTTACGGAGCCGATTTTGGCAGCCGTTTCGTCTGGGGTGTCGCACTGCGCGAGCGCGGCTTCTTTGTGAGGTACGGTTACGTTTGCGCCACTTAATTTTAGTTCTTTAAATTTGGAAATGAGTTGCGAGCTGTCCGCTAACTCGTAGCGAGTATAGAGGGCTTCGCGAGATAGACCGAGCTCGCCGAGAGCTAGGTTGTGCAGCCTCGGCGAAACGGAGTGAGAGATAGGGTTGCCAAAAACGGCAAAAACCATCATTTTATATTTACGATAAAGGCGTTTGGAGCGGCACTTTGCTTGATTTTAGCAAGCTCGCTTTTTAACTGCTCGCCGCTATAAGGGCCGACTAGAACCTTGATGATTTCATTGCCGTTTACATTCGTCCTGTATAGCTTATAGGTGTATCCTGCGGCTTTTAGTTTGCCAAGCTCAGGCGCTTTTTCATTAAAGTGCTTAACGGCGAAAACTTGCACGTAACTACCGCTGTGAGCATCCCCGCCGCTAGCTGCAGGAGCTTGTTTGGCCGGCTTTTGTTTTGCTTGTTTTTCTTTAGCTTGTTTTTCTTTAGCCGCATCGTTTTTAGGCTGTTTTGCAGCTTTTTCTTGTTTAGGCTCTTTTTGTTTTACTACGTTTACATGCTGCTTAGGCTCGGCTTTTGGTTCGCTTGATTGAGCGTTTGGCGTATCGTTTTGTTTTAAAGCGCCCTGTATAGTAGAAGGCTCGGTCGGCGCAGGAGCTACCACACCTGCATCTTGCTGCCTTTTATCCTCTTTTTCCTTGAGCGCTTTTACCATATCCTCAAAGCTATCTTGGCCTTTATTTTCAGGCACTATAGGCACCTGCTCAAAGGCAGGATTTGGCTGCTGCGCCTGAGGCTCGGATGCTGGAGGCTGAGCAACTGGAGGGACGTTACTTTGCGCTATTTGCGGCGCAGGCTCGCTAGGCGGGGCAATAGGCACGTTCACTTGTTGTGGGATACTTCGCGTATTATCAGGTTCAGGCGGTAAAACCATTCTAGAGTCGGTTTGCGTAACCTGATCACTCGTTTCAGTTGAATTTAAAAATTTCATCACGATGAGGACAGCCAAAAATATAATAACAAAAACAGCCACAAGGATAAGAATCCTCTTAATGCTTCTGCTCTTTTTATCCTCGTTGTTATCAAGCATGATGTCTCTTAGCTCGTTATACTCCATTTTTACTCCTTACATATGTTTAGACCAGCTTGCGCCGCGCTCTTTTTGATAAACCTTGTATGGCAAGGTCAGAATATTAAATTCTTTTGGCAGTTCCATCGCAGGAAACACTCTCCACTCTTTCGCCAGACGCGAACCAAGTAGCATAGATAGCTTATTTGCAATCTGATGGCCTTCGTTTAGCGTGGTGTGGCCTTTGTGCACGTAAAGGTGCAAGTGTCCCGGCGTTTTACTCTCATAGGCTGTAAAATTTAAAAACCCTTCCTCGCGGAGCAAAAGTTGAGCTCTATGCCAAAAGCGCTCGGGCATCCTACCATTGTAATCAAAGACGATATTTTCTACCTTGTCGCCAGGTAGTATCAGCGAGTGCGCGACCGTGATCTTGCCCTCGTCGTGATCTTTGATTACTTGATAGCTTAGAGGCTCATTGATGGGCTCAAATTTATTAAAAAACGTCCGTCCCTTATACTCGATCTTGCTTACGATACTATCGCGTTTGATCCAGTAGTGGCTCGTGTTCATTTTAATTAGCGCAGTGTCTATACTATGCATCAATAAGTCGCTTTATCGTAGATTATAAATTTATGAGCTAGCTCTTTTAGCTCGCCCTTGATCTTATCTTGTAAAGATGTGTTGTTGATATCGCTTAGCACGTCAGCTATCTTGTTTGCTATTAGCTCAAATTCAGCCTCTTTCATGCCACGAGCCGTTAGGGCTGGGCTACCTACACGTATGCCACTTGTGATAAACGGACTTCTTGTCTCGCCTGGAACTGTGTTTTTATTTACTGTTATGCCAGCGTTGCCAAGAGCGATGTCAGCGTCTTTTCCGCTAAATTCGCGGTTTAAGAAGCTCATTAATATCAGGTGGTTATCAGTGCCGCCACTAACTAGTTCAAAGCCTCTATTTATTAGCACTTCGCCAAGTTTTTTAGCGTTTGCTTTTACTTGTTTAGCATAAATTTTCCACTCAGGGCTAAGGTTGTGCTTAAAGCCAACTGCTTTGCCAGCGATGACGTGAACTAGTGGGCCACCTTGGATGCCTGGGAATATAGAAGAGTTTATCTTTTTAGCGTACTCTTCGTTGTTTGTCATGATGATACCGCCTCTTGGGCCTCTTAGAGTTTTATGCGTAGTTGAGCTTACGACGTCGCAGTGTGGGAAAGGATTTTGATGCTCTCCAGCCACTACAAGACCAGCGATGTGAGCAACGTCTGCAAAGAGTATCGCGCCAACAGCGTCAGCTATCTCTCTAAATTTCTTAAATTCGATCTCTCTTGTGTATGCGCTTGCGCCACAAACGATCATTTTTGGTTTTACTATCTTTGCGATATCCATAACTCTATCGTAGTTTATGCGACCATCAAGCTCGACGCCGTAAAAGAAGCTCTCATACATCTTGCCAGAGCTGCTTACCTTTGCGCCGTGAGTTAGGTGTCCGCCGTGGCTTAGATCCATGCCTAAAATTTTATCGCCTGGGTTAAGCAAAGCTCCGTAAACGCCTTGGTTTGCCTGAGAGCCTGAGTTTGGCTGAACGTTTGCAAATTCGCACCCAAAAAGCTCTTTACATCTATCGATAGCGATCTGCTCGATCTCATCTACAAATTCGCAGCCACCATAGTATCTCTTTCCAGGATAGCCTTCGGCGTATTTGTTTGTTAGGATTGAGCCCATCACCTCCATAACATCTGTATATGTGAAATTTTCGCTAGCGATCATCTCAAGGTGATCACACTGGCGTTTTAACTCTAAATTTACTAGGTCGTAAATATCTTTATCGTAGCTTTGCAAACTCATTTTTCGTTCTCCTTTGTCTCAGTTTTTAGTGGCCTCATCGCTGGGAAGAGGACAACGTCGCGTATTGATTTTTTATCTGTTAAAAGCATAACAAGTCTGTCGATGCCTATGCCTTCGCCTGCAACTGGTGGCATGCCGTATCCTAGGGCTTTTACATAGTCCTCGTCCATCTCGTGAGCCTCGTCATCGCCATCGTTTTTAGCATCGATTTGTGCTTTAAAGCGGTTGTATTGATCGATTGGATCGTTTAGCTCGTTAAAGCCATTTGCTAGCTCACGACCAGCGATAAATAGCTCAAATCTCTCTGCCACATCAGGATTTGTGTCGCTTCTTCTTGAAAGTGGGCTAATAGAGATCGGATAATCGATGACAAAAGTTGGGTGTATTAGCTTGCTCTCTACGTAGTTATCGAAGAGTTCAGCCTGCAAGTGGCCAAGATCAAGCTTCTCGTTTGCTTCAAAGCCATCAGCTCTTAGTTTTGCTAAAATTTTATCCTTATCATTTACCACATCTTCAGCAAGTCCGCCTATCTCAACTAAGGCTTTTTTGTAGCTTATGCGCTTAAATGGCTTACTAAAATCTATCTCCATGCCGTCAAAATGTATCACTTTTTCCATATCTAGCTTGTCTAAAATGATGTTAAATAGATCCTCTGTGATGCCCATTAGATCGTGGTAGTTGTGGTATGCCCAGTAAAACTCTATGCTTGTAAATTCAGGGTTGTGGGTTAGGTCCATACCCTCATTTCTGAAATTTCTGTTCATCTCATAAACAGCTTCAAAACCACCAACTATAAGGCGTTTTAGATATAGCTCAGGTGCGATCCTTAGGTATCTCTCAACTCCAAGGGCGTTGTGAAATGTCACAAATGGTTTTGCATTTGCGCCACCAGCTATTGGGTGAAGCATCGGAGTTTCAACCTCTAAAAAGCCCTTTTCTTCAAAAAATCTTCTAATCGTGCTTATAATCACCGAGCGTCTTTTAAAATCAGCCCTAACTTCAGGGTTCATTATCATATCAAGATATCTTTGGCGGTATCTCGTCTCAACATCAACTAGGCCGTGATACTTCTCAGGAAGCGGCGAAATGGCCTTTGACGCCAAGGTTAGCTCGCTAACGTGCATAGAAAATTCACCCGTTCGCGTGACGAAGGCATATCCGCGCACGTATATGATGTCGCCTACTTCGATATTTTTCTTTACGACCTTAAACCAATCAGGATCAAGCGTCTTGTTACTAAAGTAAATTTGAAGATTGCCGTCCTCGTCCTCGATGTTGGCAAATATCGCCTTGCCAGCGTCCCTAATGAGCTTAACGCGTCCAGCGAGGCTTACTGACTGCCCCTCGGCGCTCTTTTCTTCGGTGTCTATTATATGTTTAAATTTGAGCCTAAATTTAGTTATATCCATATCGCGGCGTAAAAAATGCGGATAGGGATTTACGCCCGCGCTTCTTAGTTCGTTTGCCGTCTCTAATCTTTGTATTTCTAATTGATTTTCAAATATCACTTGCCGCCCTTTGCCTCTTTAGCAACACACTCTTTACATACTCCGTAAAGCTGCATCATGTGCCCCGTTAGCTTAAAGCCGTGCTCTTTTGCGATGTTTGCTTGTCTTTTTTCTATGGTTGCATCTTCAAATTCAATTATAGCGCCACATCTACGACATATCATGTGGTCGTGGTGAGGCTTAGTTGCAAGCTCAAATTTTTTACCTTGTGAGCCAAAACTTATAGAGGTAACCATCTCGGCTTCTTCGAGCAAATTTAGCGTTCTGTATACAGTTGCAATGCCGACGTTTAAATCGGGATAAGTCTCTTTAATAAAAAAATAAAGCCTCTCCGGAGTAAAGTGCTCGTCGTTGTTGTAGAGCGTCTTTAGTAGAACTTCTCGCTGTTGCGTGTATTTTAGCCCATTGTCTCTCAAAATTTTTTTAAATTTCTCAAGAAGCGCGTCGTATTCTAAATTCTCAATCATTATTTGTACTCCTTAATCGTCGAATTCTTCTCTAAATTTGGTCTCTGCTCCTGCATGGAAGTATCAAACGGCGTTTCGATATTTCTCACGCCGCCTGATATGCCTTTTACGTTAACATTCATTATCCATTTGCCGGTATCCAGCAAAATCGGATACAGTTTACTTCCCCTAAAATACGGCTCCATTTTGTTGTTTAAGACTTGAATATTTGAAATAGTCACTATCAAAACCGCAAAAACTAGGAATATTTTTGCGCTCCCGATGACAAAACCGCCCATTTTATCTAAAAATCCGAGTCCGCTTAATCTAACCAACCTTGACAAAAATGCGCCAATACCTAGACAAAGCAACCAAAATACGATAAGCGTCGTTAAAAATCCTGCAAAAAACAGAATAGAATCGCCATCTATTTTATAAATATTTTCACTTATTAAATGACCGACCTTAATACCGAATCTACTAGCTACAACTATACCGCCGATAAGACCGATAAGACCAAAAATTTCCTTTATCAGCCCGCTTATAACGCCTTTTATACCCAATATCAAAACCAATGAAACGACGACTACGTCAAATAGAGTAACAAAATCCATTACACACCCAACAACGGCGCGAGTTCTTGCTGATTGGTTGAATATCTCATCGCCATTTCTTTCGTAATTTGGTTTGCTCTAATAGCCTTCATTAACGACTGCGTTTGCGTTACCATGCCTGTCACTTGTTGGTTGAGTTGCATTTGGGAGTAAATTTGATGCACCTTATTTTCTCTAATAAGGTTTGCAATAGCGTTATTGTTAATTAGAATCTCATGGATAGCAAGTCGTCCGCCACCTATTTTAGGTAGCAAGCTTTGCGACACAACTGCCGTTAGAGAAACAGAAAGCATATTTCGAACCTGGAGCTGCTCGCCGCCCTCAAAGCTATCTATGATACGGTTGATAGTCTGAATAGCCGAGTTTGTGTGCAGCGTACCAAATACTAAGTGGCCAGTCTCTGCTGCTGTGATAGCCGTAGATATCGTCTCTCTATCTCGAAGCTCGCCCACCAAAATAATATCAGGGTCTTCACGAAGCGCGCTTTTGAGCGCCTTGGCATAAGACTTGGTATCCACGCCGACGTTTCTATGAGAAAAAAGACCTTTTTTATTCGTATGTACGAACTCGACAGGATCTTCTACGGTAATAATATGTTTTCTCTCGTTTAAATTTATCTCATTTAGCATCGCGGCAAGCGTCGTCGATTTGCCGCTACCCGTAGGTCCGGTGACCAAAATCAGCCCCTTTTCGCGCTTTACCACTTCTTTAAAAATAGCAGGCGCTCTAAGGTCGTCAAGAGACGGAATATCTGTCGGAATAATACGAAATGCGGCAGCCAAATCGCCGTTCATAGTATAGTAATAGTTGCCTCTAAAACGTCCGACGCCGGGAAGCTCTATCGCGAAGTCAAGCTCTCTGTTTTCCTCAAGATCGCTTTTTTGTACGTCCGTTATAAGTGCGTAGCAAATATCTTGTATATCGTCACCCTTTAGTACGCCGAGCTCAAGCGGTCTCAAGGTTCCGTCTATTCTAATCTGCGGCTCGCTTCTTGAAACAAGGTGTAAGTCGCTAGCCTTATTGTGGACGACCGTTTTTAATAGCATCTCCAGGCTTACGTCTATTTTTTTGGGCTCCAAATTATCGCTTTGAAGCTCTTGCCCTATTTGCTCCATATAAAATTTCCTTATTCTATGATTTTCGGCACGACAAAAAAGTGTTCGCTGCTCATAGGAGCGTTTTTTAGTATCGTATCTATCACGTCCGAGCTTACGCTTATATCTTCTCTTAGCGGAGTTCCGCCTTCCCTAGAGCTTACTACCGCCCTAGAAGCGCTTAAATCAAGCTCGTCTAGTATTCCCGCAAAGCTCAAAATTTCACTGAGTTGACCTTCGATTTCTCTTCGCTTGTCGCTCTCGACTTTGAGCGAACTAAGCTTTTCCAGTTTGGTTAATAAAGTATCGTCTATCTGCATAAAACCTCGTCAAATTTTTAAAATTTTTCGCATTATAACACAATTTGCCTTGATTTTTATGCTGTTTTATATTTATTATGCTACAATTACGAACTTTCAATAACTAAAATTTAAGGAAAAAACTTGGCCATCAAAGATGATATTGATTCTATAAAGGAAGAGTTAAATACTCAAGAACAATTTTTAGAAAACATAATAAAAAGCGAAAGATTTTTTAAAAAATACAAAAAAATTATCATAGGCGCAGTCGTTTTGGGTATCGTTGGAGCGGCAGGATACTACACAAACGGCGTTTTAAAAGAAAAAGATTTTAAAGCCGCAAATGTCGCATACGCAAAGCTAATACTCAATCCTAAGGACGAGCAGGCAAAAGCCGAGTTAAAACAAAAAGATGCCTCGCTTTACGCGCTTTACGAGTTTAAAAGAGCTGTTGACAACAACGACACTAGCGCGTTAAAGTCGCTAGCAAACGAGCAAATCGACCCCCTTTTAAAAGATATCGTAAAATCTCAACTAAACGAGCCTAGCGGTCAAATATTAAGCTCATATAAGGCCCTCATTAGAGGGTACGAGCTAATGAAAGAGAATAAAATCGACGAAGCAAAAAATGAATTTAAAAAGGTTCCTTTAAATTCTCAGCTTCAATCCATCGTCAAAAATTTAGAACACTATCAAGGAAATGCAAAATGAGAAAATTACAAGCTATCTTAGTAGCCGCACTCTGCATCACGGTGCTTGGCGGATGCAGCACGAAAAGGCAGTATTTCGAACCGACAGACGTGCAAAATGAAAAGATTTCAGAAAATAGACTACCGGCTAGCATCTCGACGACGAGCTTAAACGGAGCGGTACTAAAAAACGGCATGGCTATAACAAAAAATGGCCTACTCTCGCCGGAAATAAAGCTGTCAAAAGGTGCAACTTTATTAAATTACGGCAACGATAAAATTATTAGCTCCGATTTGGATGGAAATTTGATCGTTGCAAACAGCTCAAACGAAATTTTATTTCAAAGAAGCTTCAATGAAGCAATCGTTTCAGCCGCTCTAGAAGATAATAAACTAGCCCTTTTAAGCGCGGGCAATGTCATATATCTCATCGACATTGCAACAAACGATACTTTGCTTGAGTTTGAAAGCTCAAACGTCTATGCGCAAGACTCCCGCGTCGCTGCGCCGTTATTTATGAGCTCGCTCGTCATCTTCCCTACGCTTGACGGCAAGATCATGATAGCCGATAAAAACCAGGGTCGAATTTTACGCGACGTCGTCGTGAGTAGCGAACAGTTTTTTAACAACATCATATCTCTAAACGTCGTAAACGACACGATGATAGCCGCCACCGGCAAACGTATCGTCTCGATAAATCCCGAAAAAACGGTTTACTATAACGGCGAGATAAAAGACATCGTCATAAACGGAGAATACGTATACATCCTACTAAAAGACGGCAAAATCGTACTTAGCGACCTAAATTTGAAAAAAATTAAAGACGCGTATTTTAAATTCGCTATCTTTTCAAGCGCCACCGTTCGTAACGGCTCGCTTTATATAATGGAAAAAACGGGCTATCTCATCAAGACTGATCTAGCGCTCGACAACGCCAAAATTTACGAGCTTTCAGACGAGGTCGAGAGCCAAATTTTCGCCGGCGCGAAAGAATTTTACTACGACGATTACAGTTTAGAGCTTAAATGACGAAACAAGAAATTTATCAAGTTCTGGAAGCCAAAAAGATTATCTTAAAAAATCTAACCTGGGTTGAGCTTGATAAATTTACTAAAAAAAAGACCCTTGTCGCACTTACGGGCATCGATATGAAGGGATTTTATACGCTTTTATTTTTCCGTAGCGCAAAGGCTAGATTTTTAAGCAAAGAGTTTGAAACTATCAACGAAATAGCCGGCAAAATCGCCGAGCAAACAGGCGTAAATTTTAAGAAAAAAGCTATTTTTTATAGCTCTGATATCTGTTCAAAAACCGCAAATTTAATGAAAGAAAACGGCTACAAACATGACTCTATGTGACGTGGGCAATACTAACGCCACTTTTTTTGAAAACGGCAAAATTACCAAAATCAGACTTGAAAATTTTAAATATTTTAGAAGCGATGAAAAAATTTATTTTATTAGCGTAAACGACGAGGTAACCAAGAGACTGCAAAGTTCGCCTAGATTCGTAAACTTAGAGCCGTATTTTGAACTAGACACTATCTATAAAGGTCTAGGTATCGACCGCGTGGCTAGCTGTTACGCCGTAAAAAACGGTCTTATTGTCGATGCGGGTAGCGCCGTAACGATAGACGTCATGATGAACTCTATGCATCTTGGCGGTGCGATACTGCCCGGTATTTCGCACATCTTAAAAACTTGCGAGACAATCTCTCCTAGGCTAAAAATCTCGCTAAATTCGCAGATCGATCTCGACGCGCTCCCGCAAAAAACGACCGACGCGGTAAGCTACGGCGTCATAAAGCCAATCCTGCTTCTCATAGAATACATGGCAAACGGCTCAAAAATATACTTCACGGGCGGCGACGGCGAGTTTTTATCGCGCTTTTTTACCACGAGTATCTACGACCGCATGCTCGTATTTCGCGGGATGCAAAAACTAATCGAACAAAAAAAGGACATCTTATGCTAACGGTTGCTTTGCCAAAAGGACGCATTGCCGACGAAACTCTCGCGATTTTTAGGAAGATTTTTCAAAGCTCGTTTGAGTTTGAGGATAGAAAACTACTGATGAGCGAGGGCGATTTTAAATTTCTAATGGTTCGCAACCAAGACATCCCGACCTACGTCGTAAACGGCGCTGCAGATATCGGCGTGGTGGGCCTTGATGTACTTGAAGAGCACCGTCCAGACGTCGTGCGCCTACTTGATCTAAAGATCGGTAAATGCCGCGTTTGTGTGGGTATCAAGGATGGCGAGGAGTTAAATTTAAACGCTCCAGAGCTAAAGATCGCCACTAAAATGCCGCACATATCGCGCAACTATTTTGCCGCAAAGGCTACCGCGCTAAAGATCATCAAGCTCTACGGCTCGATCGAGCTAGCACCGCTAGTTGGCCTTGCCGACGCAATCGTGGACGTCGTTGAAACGGGCACGACGATGAAGCAAAACGGACTAAGAGTCGCCGAGACTATCATGCATAGCTCTGCACACCTCATCGCCAACAAAAATAGCTTTATCATAAAAAAAGATGAAATTTTATCGCTTTACGAAAAGATAAAAGCGCAAATTTAAATCTAATTTTACTCGTTGCGAGCCGAATTTAGCAAAAATTGTTTTTACAATACATACCGATAATTTCGACCTTCTTATTTCTGCAGAAAAATATATTCAAATTTGATAGTTTCTAGTTTCAGTAGTAGTCGATAAATTTGCAAAAATTTAAGTCATCCAAAGCCTGCAACCTAAACTATAAAAATAAAAACAAACCTAATTATTAATGTATTTCCAAATTTTATATTACAAAACCCGACCATAATATTTCACGCTTTCAGCAAAAACGTCAAAACCAGTGTCTCATTTTCTACCGTTTTAACAAAAATAAAAATAATCGATTTGGTATAAATATGTCATAAATTTTAGCCAATAGACTCATAATAGCAGCTAAAATTTAAATCAATTATAATGAAATCAGTGACCATAATATTCAAATCAAAACATAGTAAGTTTGATAAATAACCGTAAAATCCTATGCAGTAAAATTTGAAATATTTTTAATCAGTATGATCCTTGGTGCAATGCCGATAAAAATAAATAACGAAATACCTATAAAACAAACACAAAATATACTATAATAATTTTAAATCGCTACCACAACTACAGACCGCCATAAATAGACAAATAAGCAACGATCGCATAAATTAAAATATAAGCGAAAATGACACGATACGTTTGATTTTAATCAGCAAAACTTATCGTCTGAGCAATAATATTCATCGCTATTTTTCTTATAAAGATAAATTTGCATAACAATATTTATGTATTTGCTAAGAATCAGGGTTGATTTTAAAAACCCATACAAAGTCGCGCGGTAGTCAATTTTCTATAAATTTTCTATACAAAGAGTATCTCTAGGTTCTCCCAAATAAAAGCCTTGAAACTCATCTACGCCAAGCTCGACGCAAGTATCAAAAACTTCTTTTGAATGGACAAACTCTGCGATTACGATAATATTTAACTTCTTGGCAAAAGCGATGATCGCGCCAGCTATTGCTCGAGAGTTCATGTTGTTATCAATATTTTTTATAATAGAACCGTCAATCTTGATGTAATCCGGCTTTAGTTTTAGGATGTAGGAGAAGTTGCTGTATCCGGAACCAAAATCGTCTATGGCGATCTTTACGCCCATCCTGCGCACGCGCTCGATGAACATCCCTATGCGTTCGATATTTTCGACGTTTTCATCCTCTAATATCTCAAATATCACGCGCCCTGCGACTTTATATTTATTTAATTTTTCAATAATAAACACGCTTACGTCGCCATCAGTCATATCTCGTCCGGATAAATTTACAGAAATCACGGCATTTGGTATACCGGCAATTAGTTTAAAACTTTTTTCTATCAGCATTTTTTCTATGTCCGTGTAACGCTTAATGCGCTTTGAAACCTCCAGAAATATGCTCGGCGATATGATTTCATTACTATTTTGGATACGAATTAGCGCCTCATGCTTTACGATTTGCTTTTCTTTATTAAATATCGGTTGATAAAACGGCACAATCTTGTCATTTACGATAGCATTTCGTATCATATTTGATCGCGTAATCTGCTCTGCATATTGTGGAGTATCATCTATATTTTTAAAGTAACAAAAATAATCCTTTCCGTTTTGCTTGGCAAACTCTAGCGCCGTCATTGCCTTTTTAAGGGTATTTGTTTCATCAAGCGCAAAACCGACCGTGCAATGAATCTCTATCTCGATTTGCTCGCCATCTGGCGCAGCTATGCCGACAATTAAACCCTTGATATTATCCAAAAGCTCGGTCGCCAGATCTTCATACCTATCGATAAATAGCATAGCATCCTCGACAAATGCAAATTGATCGGGACCCACGCGATAAACGGCCATATTATTATCGTTTGCGAATTTTTGTGAAATTTGAGTCATGCGTACCAGAATTTGATCGCAAACTACTACGCCAAAGTAGTTATTCATCTTTCTAAACTCATCGATATCTACAACGATAATTTTAGGACTTTTCATCGTCTCCAAATCACGCTCCAAAGCCGTTTTATTTGGCAAGCCGGTCAATGCGTCGCTATAAAGACGCTTTTGCATCTCGGTATTATTAGCAGCAAGCTTAGCATTAGTTTTTACAAGCGAGATTTGATTACTTCTTATACTTTTATAAAAAAGAAGATACTGAAAAATACAAATAAACACCATTACGCTTGTTACGATAAAAGTGTTTTTCATATTTACTATAAGCCATTGCATGAAAAGCGGATCGTCAAAACCTGAAATTTTAACGCCCTGAACCATATTATAACCGATAATTGCACCGTCTATTTTTTTAAAGTAACAAATTTCAGCCTTGTTATCTGGAATCAGTTTTACACTTTTATAAACGCCGTTACGCGCTAACTCCATGTGTGCACTAGAGTTCATTCCGCAAAAATTATAAGGCAAATTTTCTCCAATCAAATTTGGCTGTTGCGAGCTGGCCAAAGCAACGAGCTCGTTTTTTTCACCGGTTTGCTTTACTATCCACGAAGGAATAGATTTTGCGACTTCGCTATATCTTTGGAACTCATCTATATTGCCCTTTGCTATGTCCTTATAGATCATTTGTAGTATATTCATATAGTATTCGGATTTGTTCTGTATATCGACGTTTGAGATATCATTAGAAGAGTCCTGCAGTTTTTTATAAAATATAAAACACATCGCCAAGCATGCACAAATCACAAGTACTATAATCGGCACAATAATAAACTGCATTGTTGATTTTTTAAAATACGAATTTTGCATAAAACTTCTTTAAAAATTTTACTCTCATTTTATCATTATTTACTTGAGTTAATTATAAAAGCCACAAGTTGTAAAGCAAAAAGAAAGCAAACCCCAGCAAAATGACCGCGCCCGCGTAGTTTAGCCATTTTGCGATGTTTTGTGAGATAAACTTAGCGCTTTTATGCACGGCAAACGGCATCGAAACGATCCAGATAAATATCGCCGCGACTAGCCCAGCTACGACCGCGCCCGCGTTTTCAAAGCTTTTGGCAAAGCCTGCCACGCTAAGCCAAAATCCGACGGTGTACGGGTTTGCAAGCGTGACGAAAAAGCCTTTTGCGTAGTTTTTGCTAAATTTAACCTCAGCGCCCTGCTGCAGATCCGCCGTTACCGGCCTATTAGCATTTTTAAAGATGACGCAGGATATGTAGGCTAGGTAGCAAAATCCAAAAATCCCGATGACTTTTTCTACCGTTTCGCCCTGCAAATACTCAAGCGCGCCAAACGCCAAAAGCAGCAGATACGCCGCGTCCGCGCTCATAGCGCCCAGCCCGATAGCAAACGCCGACCAAAACGACCTTATCGCCGCGCTCATTATCATCACGTTTACGGGTCCCAGCGGTACCGCCGCACTAAAACCCAGCAGCAAGCCCTGCAAAAACGCGTTCATATTCGTCCTTTTTGATTTTTGTATTTTGGATTTTACCTAAATTTGAAAGGTTTGAGGTCATTAAATTTGACGCGAAACGCGGATTTAATTTTTAATGAAGTATGCAAATTTGACTTGGGAATTTGGAATTTTACTCGCCGAAACCTGCACCTTTAAGGCGCCAAATTCGGTTTGGTTAAATTTAGCATTGTGTATTAAATTTAATCTTTCTTGTTAAGGGGGAAGGGGCTTGAATTACGAGGTCGCTCCCTTCCCCCTTA
>NZ_CALINL010000012.1 GCF_938045225.1 uncultured Campylobacter sp. | reverse complement strand
GCCATGAAGAATTTTCAGGTGCAGATTCATCTGCAGATTAAAGGCTAGGGCTTGGAAAAATTCGTTCGCCAGCTCTACGTCAAATTCGCCGACTTTGCCCTCGTTTATACTTTCATATACCAAAAACGGACGGTTTGAAAGATCAAGGGCGCAGTTTACCGCCGCCTCGTCCATCACCACCGTCGCTTCGCCAAATCTCTCGACTCCGTTAAGCGGATAAATTTTCTCGCGCAAAGCCTGCCCGATAACGATACCCACGTCCTCTACGCTATGATGAAAATCCACATGCAAATCACCCTTGCAGACAAGCTTCATATCAAAAAGAGCGTGCTTGCAAAGGGCCTCGAGCATGTGGTCAAAAAATCCTATGCCCGTGCTTATCTCGGCTTTACCGCTACCGTAAATTTCAAGCTCTAGGCTAACGTCCGTCTCTTTTGTCTTTCTTTGCATTTTATTCCCTCACGAAAAATGCGCCAGCAATGTGTCCTGCGCTTATGAAGTCTTTTGCTTCCTCTTCACTTCTAAAGCCGCTTATAAACACTCTGTAAATTTTACCGCCGTCAAGATCATACGACTTTATGACAGTATCATAGGCACCGTTGCCGTATTGTCCCGCATGCTGCTGCTTATGGGCATTTGCACCGCTTAAATTTTTAAATGCGCCGATTTGCACCATAAAAATACCGCCTACGAAAGTTTGTTGCTGTTGCGACTTAGTCTGAGTGCTTGGTTTTTGCGATCCAGCTTGTTTTGAGCTATGC
Organism: uncultured Campylobacter sp.; assembly: GCF_938045225.1. Lineage (GTDB taxonomy): Bacteria > Campylobacterota > Campylobacteria > Campylobacterales > Campylobacteraceae > Campylobacter_A. The sequence continues at coordinate 930 of NZ_CALINL010000012.1, read as the reverse complement.
TGCGAGGATGCTACGGCCGCTCCGCCGCCGACGTTGCCGTTAAAGCCGACGACCTCTAGCAAAACCGGAGCCGTACCGACGTTAAATACATCAAGCTTAACCGCGCCGGTTTTTGACAGATCTATCACGCGCCCTGCAACAAAAGGACCGCGGTCGTTTATACGTACGATGATATTTTTGCCGTTTTTTATATTCGTCACGCGCACCATCGTATTCATCGGCAGAGTCTTATGCGCCGCCGTCATAGCATGCATATCGTAAGTCTCGCCGTTTGACGTCTTTTTACCGTGAAAATCCGGACCGTACCAGCTGGCTATACCGCTAGCCCTATCACCGACCTTGACTACGGTCGGATAATAAGTTTTTCCGTTTATGGTATACGGGCGCATGGTTGCTTCATGCACACCTTTTGAACTGTTTATTTTGCCGCTCTTTTTTGAGACGCCACTAGCAGTAATCCCGCCGGAAGGCGAGGTCAAGAACGAACAGCCGCCCATAAAAAATACGAAAAATAGACTAAAAAATATAAATTTAGCCCTACTCGGTTGCGGCAAGTTTGGCTCCGATCGAGCTGTTTGAGCTCATAAGAGTATTGGCTTCTTTTAAATCTTCAAGCGCTACGTCAAATTTCTGAGAAACTTCGCCGAGCGTATCGCCGCTTTTTACCATATACTCGGCTAGATAGTTTACGTTTTGCTCACTTGGGATAACTAATTTTTGACTAGGCTTTATCTCGCTTGAAGCAAGACCGTTATATTCTTTTATAATTTTATGATTTACGCCTGTTTTTTCAGCTATAGTTAGTAATGTATCATTCTCTTTGGCAGTATAAAATTCAAATTTTCTATTTTGCGCTACTTCGAAATTATCGCTAAACATTTCCTTTTTATTTGACGGAATATAAAGATAATAAGGATTCTCAGTCGGCGG
>NZ_CALINL010000011.1 GCF_938045225.1 uncultured Campylobacter sp. | reverse complement strand
TTTAGATACGATAACGGTAAAGATACGAAAACCTTCTATCATATTTTACTAAAGATAATAGATGATAATAGAGAATCCGCTTAAGTTCCGTTGAGCCAATAAAATAGTATTTAAAACAGGCAAATTTTCCTGCTTTTTAGCTATTGTCTCGAGATAATAATCTATGCTAAATTTTATGGCTTCCTCGGCGATTTCAATATTTTTTATATCACTTTTTGAAGTCTCTTCAAGTATTTTTACAATCTCTTCTAAATTTACTGAGCTACTCAAAATAGTCGGCAAAATCGCCATTTTCATACCGTAAAAATTGTGCGATAGCTTATCTTTTATCGCTTTAAAGCCGTTTTCTACCTTTTTTGCGCTATTGGCGCTTAGCGGCAGGAGTTTTGATTTGATAAATTGCATATTAGCAGGCAGCTCATTTACCGAGCAAAACGCCAAATTTGCATCGCCGCCGATACCTTTTTCATTTGTCAAAATATCGTATCCATAGGACGATTTTTGCTCTTTTATGCTGATATGATTTTCAAAAATTTGCTTAAAATAGGCAGAAATGGGCTTGCCCTTGTATGAGAGCGAGAAAAAAGTGGCGACCTTTTTGCCTTTTTCCTTTTTTATCTCATCAAGACCTTTGATCTCATATATAATATCGGCAAAATATTCTTCATTTATACTAGGTAACATAGACAAAATAGCGTCTTTTTCTATGTCGCTCGGCTCAAAAAACGAGAGCAAATTTGAAACCGATCTCAAAACGCCTTTTATAAATTTAGCTTCGTCTTTATTTACTTCTTTGGATAAGAATTGATAATTTGGAAAAAGATTACCGGAATTTGCGCCTACGCCAAATCTACATATTATCAGATCGTCTTTACTTATGTTCAAATTCGGCTCTATTCGCTTGCTTTCTATGTCACAGAGATACGCTTTGATTGCGTCGTATTTGTAGGCTTCGTTTTTGAGACGCTTTTCGTCTTTTTGGTATATTTCGCCTATGTCGGCGAAAATATTTTCCTTATTTGTATTCAAATAAAGTCTAAAAGATTTAACTAATTTTGCGCCTATCACACTTAAATATCTATAAGAAATTAAATAAATTTTCTAGCAATTTATAATCTTCACAAACCCCGCTCCGCAGTTCATACATCCGTTTCCGACGCCCGCATCAAGAATCAAATTTATGAGCTCGGGCTGCGCGCAAATTTTCCATTTTGATTGCCAAGCCTGAACCGGCGAGCGGTTATTGCCGTAATAAAAATTAAACGGATTTTGTTAATTTTGCCAGAGCAAATTTAGCTCAAATTTGCCGTCGTATCTGCGCCCGGTAAGAGTTTCAAATCTTTGCAAGGCGTTTGTTTCCATCATCTCAAGATGCCTAGAATCTTGCGGCTGTAGATAAATTTTATGCCCCAAAAGTCCGTCTACCGCGCATGCTACGTAGCCTTGCAGCACCGCTTCGCTTTGCGTAGTTCTGTGTTCGCTAACCGCCACAGTCGTATCGCACAGGCAAAGCTCGCCCAAGCTTAACCCGTCTTTTAGCACGGCAAGCGCGATTATTTTTTCAAATTCCGGCTCATATGAGGTAAATCTAATCCGCAAATTTACGCCCTTTAAACGAAAATCAAAATTCGTTCGTTTAAAAATTTTGCCGCCGGGTTCGTGCTTATATCCTTCGTGCTCGGCGCTTGGCAAATAGCGGTAGACGTAGCCTTGGATGAGTTGAGGCAATGCCTTTGAAATTTTTAAATTTGTGCTCGGCAAACGTGAGGTTATCGTGAGCATTTTTATCCTTAAATTTGCTAAATTTTTAATGCAATTATAAAAAATATTGCATTAAAAATCGACTTTGCTCAAAAATGTAGCAAAATTTTAAATTTTGCCCGTCAAATTCGCTAAAATATCCGAAAAAATCACGCAAGGAGAGTAAATGAAATACGATTTTGACGCGCCGGTGGAGCGAGGCGGGACGTATTCGTCAAAGTGGAAAACAAGCGGCGACGAGCTACCGATGTGGGTGGCGGATATGGATTTTAAAGTTGCGCCCGAGATTTTAGAAGCGCTGCAAAAGCGCCTGGATAACGGAGTTTTTGGCTATTCGTACGTGCCGTGGGAGTGGAGCGAAGCCATCTGCTCGTGGTGGAGCAGGCGCCACGACGTCAAATTTGACCCGAGCTGGCTGATTTTTTGCACGGGCGTTATCCCGATCATCAGCTCCGCCGTGCGCAAATTTACGAGCGTGGGAGATAAAATCGTGATCCAAAGTCCCGTCTATCACGTCTTTTACCGTAGTATCGAAAACAACGGTAGGATCGCGCTTACAAACGAGCTAGCCTACGACGGGCGCGGCTACGATATAGACTTTGCGGACCTCGAAGAAAAGCTCGCCGACCCGCTAACGACGATGTTTATCCTTTGCAACCCGCACAATCCCGTCGGTAAAATTTGGAGCGAGGAAAAGCTAGCCAAAATTGGCGAACTATGCGCTAAACACGGCGTTTTGGTGATCTCTGACGAGATCCACTGCGACATCACGAGCCCTGGCAAAAACTACGTACCGTTTATCCGCGCGAGCGAGACTTGCAAAAACATCTCGATCACCTGCGTTTCGCCGACAAAAGCCTTTAACATCGCAGGCTTGCAAAGCTCAGCCGCCGTAGTGCCAAATCCAAAACTGCGCGCCAAAATGGCAAAGGCTATCAACGACGACGAGGTCGGCGAGGGCAACGCATTTTCTTGTATCGCGGCGATCGCGGCGTTTGAGCGAGGCGAAGCGTGGCTCGAGCAGATGCGCGAATACGTAGAACAAAACCGCAAAACCGTGAGCGAGTTTTTGCAAAGCGAACTGCCGCAGATCAGGCTTGTAGAGCAGGACGCCACGTATCTGCTATGGCTTGATTGCCGCGAAATTTGCGACGACGCGAGCGATTTTCATAAATTCTTACGCCAAAAAGCGGGTCTTTGGCTAAACGACGGCAACGCGTACAGAGGTGCCGAAAAATGCTTCTTGCGCCTTAATATCGCCACGCAAAGATCGCGCGTGCTAGAGGGGCTAAAACGCCTAAAATCAGGTGCTCTGGCCTATGCGAAAAGTAGGGAATAATATATTTACGAAAAATTGGGATAAAATTTAGACCTTTTTGGTATGATTTGCGCGTCCGACAAGAAAACCTCCTTTTTGTAACGGCGCCTCGGCTCCCCCTGCCGAGGCGTTTTTGTCTTATTCATTAAGCTTTTTTAGCTATAATCCTTCTCATAAATTTACTCCGCCTAGCTCAAATTTAAGCAAATTTAGCGTTTCAGGCGAAAGGACGAAAATGCTAACTCACATAGACGAAAACAACCGCCCTAAAATGGTCGACGTAAGCGACAAGGGCGTAACTACGCGCATAGCCGTAGCAAGCGGCATTATAAAAATGTCGCGCGAAGCCTTTGACGCGATCAAAAACAACACGGGCAAAAAAGGCCCCGTCCTGCAAACCGCCGTCGTAGGCGCGATAATGGGCGCGAAAAAGACGAGCGAACTCATCCCGATGTGCCACCCGCTGCTAATCAGCGGCATAAACTGCGACATCGAGGAGTTAGAGGGTATCTGCGCCTACAAGCTAACCGTTAGCGTCAAGATAGAGGGCAAAACAGGCGTCGAGATGGAGGCGCTAACGGGCGTTAGCGTCGGGCTACTAACGATCTACGATATGATAAAAGCGATAGATAAAACCATGCAGATAACGGGTATCGCGCTAGAAAGCAAGAGCGGAGGAAAAAGTGGCGACTATATGCGATCTAAATAAAGAACCAGAAATCATCTATCCAAATTTCTGGGAATACAAAATCATCGTGCTCGAAAACGAAAATGCCGAAGCTATCGCGCAGGGCGTCGTAGGCGAAAGGCAACACAAGATAACGCCGTCAAAATCGAGTAAAGAGGGCAAATACAAAAGCTACAATTTAAGCGTTTTGGTTAATTCTAACCAGGAGCGGTTAGAGATATTTTCCGCGCTAAAACGCGTTTGCAAATACGTATTATAAGGGCTTTTATGCAAAATTTAGTCTTCATCCAAATCATAAAAGAGAACAAAAACGACCCGCAAATTTCCGTTTTGATCAGGGAATTTGCGCTAAGCGAGTTTAGAAAAAGCGTCAAAGGCGGCGACGCAAACGCGGCTCTGGCTAAAGAGTTTGAGCAAATTTGCGAGGCGCTAAAAGGCGAGGGTCTGCTAAACCGCCAAAACGTCGCCAACCTCATCCAAAGCGCGGGCGACGCGCTAAGCGAAGCAAAAGAGCAGTATATCCACCGCCTAATCTACGAAAAAGAGCAGATCGATCGGCAAATTTACGCGCAAAAAGACGAGATAAAAAACGACGTTCGCGCGCTACTTGAAAATATGGAAAATTTCATCAAAAGCAGCGACCTAGCGGATAAAGACGAAATTTTAACCGCGATAGACGAAAAAATGCTCTGCGAGCTACAAATGCTGGGAATCCTAAAAGAAACCACCGAGGCGGCGTTTCTAACTGCGATCGAAAAGGGCGACGGCGTGAAAGATACGGTGGAGCAAATCGCCAAAAACGTCGTACTTAGCGCGATAAACGAGGGCGAAGCGAGCAAAGAGCGCATCCTGGAGATCGCAAGGACGGTCTGCGAGGCGGCGTGCGAGATAGCCGATGTCGATCAGGCCTTTGCCAAAGAGCTAATCAGCGGTGCGATCGGCGGCGTAAAAGAGGCGCTTGGCAAAAGGACGGAGAAATTTATCGAGGAGATCAAATTTGCCCCGGACGGCCAGACGCTGCTGGGCGAGGCCAGAGAATTTGTTAGACTCGAGGAGAGATTTGTAGCGATGCTGCGCGATATGGCACGCTCAGATGAGCCGTCTGCTGCTGTGATAAACGAAATCCTAGACGAGTCCGTCGATAGCTACTTTGCTAAATTTAAGCGCCTGCAAAACGACGTTTCGCGCCAGATCGAGCTTCAGCTAGAGGAGCTAAAATTTAACGAAAATATCGATAAATTCGCTAGCCTTGCGGGAGCTAAATTTGAGGAATTAAAGCGCGAAGTCGGCCAGGCCGGCGATAAGCTTAAAGAAAATTTTAACGCCAAAGAACGCATAGAAGCACTAAAAAAAGAGATCAGCGACTTTGAAAAACGAACGCAGGAGAAGCTAACCGAGATAAGTGCTAGCGAGATCGGTGAGAACCTCAAAGCAAAATCAAAAGAACTAGGCGAAAAACTCTACAAAGCCGCCGAAAATCTCATAAAAACCGCCAAAGAAAAAATCGGTAAAAAAGAGGATGAGAAAAAGGACGAGTGAGCCCAGCCTGGGCGCATTTGGTTAAATTTGCGCCCGGATTTTACTTACCCGCTACAAACGGCGGCAAATTTGACGCGGCAAATTTGCGTTCAAATTTAACTCCGCCAAAATGCTACGCGACGCTAAATTTAATACCAAAGGATCAAAAATGAGCATCACGTTTTTCGTTAAAAATAAAAAGAAGTTTCTAGTCGGCCTTGCGCCCGTGATGAGCGTGGAGGAGGCGCTGCGACTGGTGCCGAATTTATCGCAGTTTAACGCCAATGAAGACGACGAGGAGTTTGACGCCGATGGCTTTTACGGCGCGAAGCTCGATGAGCTTGACTGCCTCGTTGCCGGCACGGACGGACTTAGCGGACGCGGCTTTGAGATCGGATACGAAGACGGCGCCTATAACGTCCGCATCGGCACGCCAAGCACCCGCACGGACTGGAAAATCGCGCTAGAGTACCTAAAAAACCTAGCCATAAAAATGGACGGTGATATAACGAGCGAGGACGGCGAGAAATTTAGCGCGCAAAATATAGAGGGCTTTAACTATGAGCACGACATACGCGCGGGGCTAGAGGCGATAGAGCAAAATTTGCAAAAAGAGGCGCAAATCAGCACTATTTACGGCACGCGAAACGAAGTGTCGTTCGATCAAAAGATCATAGCTCGCATACTTAGCGCAAAGGATCCAGCGGACGAATTTGGCAAATTCGTAACCGATATCCAAAACCTAGACGCGTATTTTGCAAATCAGATGTTTTATCGCAGGAACGATAACGGCGAGATCATCGGACAGTACGTCTTGTCGCAAGGCGTCGTTACCGCGCTGCCGTATGAACCTAGCGTGGAGTATAAAAATTTGCAAATGCTAGGCGATGAGAAGGTCGCGCACTGGTCGGTCGCGATATTTGGCGGAGAGGGCGACGATGAGGAAAAATACGAGATCCTAGCGACGCTAAAATATGAAAATTTCATCCAAAATTTGCCAAAAGATAAATACGAATTTATCGACGCTAAAAATATCGTCGTACGCGCGTTTAGCAAAGAGGAATTTGACGCTCTCATCGCAAAATGCGGCGAAGAGGGGCTGGCGGACTAAACGGCTTTTGACGACGGATATCCGACTTCTCGCTTTTTAAAGAGATGCAACGCAGGGCAAATTTAACTTTAAATTTGCCGATCTTTCATTTAAAAACGGCGATATTGCATCTGAATACATCGACTGTTAAAGCAAAAGATAAAACATGGCGGCTTTGGGCTGAGTTAATTTATTTTATTCGTAAGCAAGTCCGGTAAAATCAGCTACGGGGTTTGATTCTATACAGTCGTTTCAAATTTACTCCCCATCTTTTGCTTTGCCGATTTTGTCCGTTTTTACCCAAGCCGCGATATATATAAAAAACGAAGCTACGAGAAAAAACGAGCCAAATACCGCTAAAGAACCGCTCGCCCACATCAGCTCGCCCGCAAAAAACGTGCAAACGTAGACGCGAAAAAGCCCGTTTCTAGTTAGTCTTGCAAGCTCGAAAAAAACCTTTCCCCACACGAACGCGACGTAGCCCAGCAGCAGTAGCGCGATGATGGCGACAAGCTTAGCGAGCGGATGAGCCGCGTCTGCCATATACGATGCCAGCGTCGCCGTGACGTGAGCGACGAACATTACGATCATCGCCTTGCCGTAGTTTACGTGCAGATCCTCGCTATGAGCGAGCCGGGCGACTCCGCCTAGCGCCGCGTAGGTTAGCAGCGCGGACGATATGGCGGCGATATTGTCCGTGATCTGTAGCGCTAGCCCCGAGTAGCTAGCGATAAAGTACGCATATATCTTGATCGCGGCCGGCACGATACCCGATGCGATGCCTAGTATCCTAGCCCGCTCAAACGCCGCGCTCTCTTTTAGCGCAGCCTTCGTCTCCTCGCTTCTGGTATCCTTTACGGCGCGCTTTTCGCCCTCGTCTGCGATCACAAATACGTCTTTGGCAAATATCCCTCCGGGCCGAAACATTACTTGCTCGCCGCCGCTGGGTCGCCCCGAGCGCACGTCCTCGAAACTAAATTTATAGTATTTCCCGTCATCGCCGATTATCGTCGTTTCGTTTATCGCTACGCCCTTCAACAACTCTCCTTTTTGCGTTTTTGCCGCCCTATTTTAGATTAGCCCGCTCGTTTGTATTTTTGGGGTGCGGGTTATGCCGCCCGTCAAATTTGACGCCACGCTCCCTAGTCCAGCCAAATTTTACGGTTTAGCCGCAACTCCTCGACGATACGCAAAAATCCGCCGATCTCGTCTTTATAAAATCTATTCGCCCCCTTGCCCACGAGTGGACGGCGCAGATCGGGCTCGAAGTTATCGCGTCCCGTGCGGATCGCCATGCAGATTTTATCCCCGGTTAGCACGATGTTTATGGGGCGGTGAAATCTCATTTTTAGCAGTTTTAAGCTCTCCATCAAGCTTGGCGTGAGCGCGTATCTAGCCTCGATCTGATCGGTCGCGTAAACCCTAAAATACCGCTCAAACTCCGCGTCGTCCATCCTCGCGCGCTTGCCGCCATAGTCCTTAAAATCATCCGTCCCACTGCAAATTTTCGTGACGCCCTTTAAGCGTTTAGGAAAATCCGCGACGAACAAAAGCCCCGCAAAAAGCACTCTATGAGTCTTGTTCCCCTGCCAGTCCTCTTTGATGCTTATCGCCTCTACGTCGCTAAATTTGACCCGCACGCCCTCTATCTGCCCGAAAATCAGGTCGTTGCCCGAGTATTTATCGATGTCAAAATCGTAAATCATATAAAGATAATCGCTCTCTACGTATTCGCCCGGATAATACGTCAGACCGCACTCCTCCACGATGCTCCTCACGACTTTTCGCTTAAATTTAAAGGTAAAGCTATCCGTGAAAATACTCTCGAAAAAATAGTACATCGCAGTCCCACAAACCACAAATGCACCCGCGCTAAGAGCGGCGTTTTGCGCGGCTAGATAAAGTAGCCAAGCAAGTGTCGCGGCGACGAAGACGCAGGTGAGTTTTAGCCTAAAAATCGAGCGTAAAACCTTTTGTCGCTCAAGCTCTAGCAAGGCCAGATCGTCCATTTATGCTCCTGTTTTTCATTTAACGCAATTTTTGCAAATTTGGCTATTTTACGCCTGCATTTTGGCTTTCGTCTTTAAATTTGCGTTTTAAACCGCTTAAATTTAAGCTCGCCGTTTGCGGGCGACGACGCTCAAATTTGGATCAAATTTGCCGCTCAAATTTACCGCCCGCGCCGCTTTTGCACTCAAATTTGACGAACCGACGAAGGCTGCTTGCATTTTAAAGAGTGCTGTTAAGCGCTCAAATTTAACGTCAAATTTGACTAAACGAGCATAAATTTAGCGGTTAAAAAGCTCGTGCACGTCGTGCGGATCGTCTTGACCCTTTGGCACCTCGAAAAATGCCGCCTTATGAAACCTCGCCCAGCTAGCGACGATGTTTGACGGAAACATTTCCACGGCGTTGTTATAGTCGGTCACTGCGGCGTTGTAGGCGCGGCGCGCGGCGGATATCTGTTCCTCGATCTCGTTTAGCGTCTTTTGCAGGTGCATGACATTTTCGTTGGCTTTGAGTTCGGGGTAGTTCTCGACGACGACGTTGAGCTTTGAGATGAGGTTTGACAGCTCGCCGTTTAGCGCAAATCTCTGCTCGTCGCCCGCGGCCTTTTGGATGCCGCTTCTAAGCGCGGAGATGTTTTCTAGCAGCTCGCGCTCGTGCGTGATGTACTGCTTGACGGTGGCGACGAGGTTTGGGATGAGGTCAAAGCGCCTTTTTAGTTGCGTATCGACGCCCGATCTGATATTTGAGACCTGGTTGCGCTTGCCCACCAGCGAGTTGTAGAGTGAGATGACGATGAGCGCGAGAACGGCGATGATGCCTAGGACGATGTACATTTTTGCTCCTTTTTAGCCGTGATTATAGCCAAACGGGGCTAAAATTCGTAAATTTGAGCTTGATTTTGGGCTTTTGGACGGCTGTTTGGCTGCTGATAGTGCACGGACTTTTTTGGACGTTTGCACGGTTTGATTGCACTAGCTCGGCTTGACGGCGGATGCTTTTATTGTTTATGTTTGCAATATCAAATCGGCCCCCAAATTTATGCGCTCCGCAAAGCTGCCAATTTAACCATAGCCAAATTTAACGGTAAATTTTAAAAGAGAAAGTAAATTTCATTGCGTTGTTATTGCAGTCTTTACAGCATTGCGTTCGATTTAACTGCCCGCTTTATTGCGGACGAGGATAAGATGTAAATTTGATAAAAATAGAGTTGCGGCAAATGGTTTTGGATTTTACGTCAACGCGCTTAACTGTTTGCTTGCAAGCAGTTTTTCTAGCTTGCGATTTTTAAAGAATTTTACGACGTCAAACGCGATTTTGGCAGCCAAAAGCGCCAAAAAAACATGTCTAAAAGCATAAAATTTGCCTAGATATTTATGCTTTTTCATAAGTTTTAGCGCGAGAGATTTTATCGCTTCTATGGGCTTTTTGATTGCTTCGCCGATCATTTTGTCCTTTATCTCGTGGGCGACTAGAGCGGTGACGGTTTTTAGGTATTTTTTAGTTTTGGGCGCGGGTAAATTTTGCGTCTTGGTTTCGCCGTAAACGTCGCCGACCCAAGCTTCAAAATTTTGTCTAGCATTTTTGTTTTTTAGGAGTTTTTCGCCGACCTTGCTTATCTCGTAAATCCCTCGCGAGGTCTTTAAAACGATCCTTTTTTCTTGCGGCAAAGCTTGAATTTTAGGGCTATTTGCTATGACGCCTAAAAGCGCGTCCGTTTTGCTTTGGCTAGCACCCGTTTTACGCGACAAAAACTCCGATATTTCTTTACGACTCGCCTTTTTTCTCTCATTTACAAACTGTGCCAATAAAAATAATCCTTGATAATCCATCACAAAAACTCTCATTATTATATTAAAATGAGAATTATACTTAAAATATATCAAAATAAAATAAAAGCCAGTATCATTTTGATTTCACCTCGTCGTAAGATAAATTAAATTTGCCGAGTTGCAACAAAGGGTTTGTGTCGTAAATTTGAATTTTATCCGTGCGTGGGCTCTAAAATTTGCGGTAAATTTAATGAAAGACGACAAAAACTTAAGCGCTTCGAGCCGCTTAAATTTGCCATTTTCCGAAAATCAGGCAAATTTAAAGCTCCTAAATTTAACTAACAAAAAACTCCTGCGCGGGCTCTTTACTCTCAAACGGCTTCACGCAAATTTCGCGTTCGCCGACTCTAGCGAGCACTGCCGTATCTTTATCCGCTCTAGTGTAGGCAAGCGCCAGCCGCACGGCAAGCTGGAGGTCGGCTTCGTTAAATTTAGCGTCAATGAAACTCACCGCGCCCACGATATCGCCGTCAAATTTGATCTGAGTAAATTTCGGATTATTTAGAGCTAGCAGTTTGGCGTTGTCGTTTTCGTCGCGGCCGATGACCATTTTGGTGCCGTTTGTTAGGCGTAAATGGCGTCCGAGGCGCAGTAGCTGCATATCCGCGCTCGTCATTTCAGGGTCAAATTTGATGAAATCTCTGATTTTATTCGCAAAGCTCTCGATCGTGAGCAAGCACCCGCCGCCCGGCGTCTCGTACTCGCTAAAGCCAAACTCTTTCGCAAGCGCGAGCTGCCTTTTGCGGTCGCGTCCGCTGATGGCGAGCAGTTTGCTGCGATCGACCCAGCCCTCGCGCTCCGGTTTTGTGGGCTTCATCAGCTGCGCAGACATCGGACGCAGGATGAGATCCTCCTCGTCGCCGGCGGCGTTTTTGACCTGCGCCATCGCGTCGCGTCTCTGACTCATTGGACGCTGGCCGATCACTTCACCGGTCGCGATAAAATCTGCGCCCTCCGCGCTCATCATCGCAAGCGCGGTTTTAAACATATATCCGTGGCAGTCGATGCATGGGTTAAAGTGCTTGCCGTAGCCGTATTTAGGCGTAAAAAGCACGTCGCGCAGGTATTCGTTTCTGATATCGATTATTTTAAGCTCGGCTCCGGCTTCATTCGCGCGGCGACGTAAAATTTCGGCCTTTTTCTCGTCGCCGCTAAAGCCGATGTCGATGTGCACAGCCGTGACGTCGATGCCTTGGGTCGTTAGCAGCTTGATGGCGATCATGCTGTCCAGCCCACCGCTAAATAAAACTAATGCTTTCATTTTTTAAGTTCCTCGATAATTTTTTTTATTTTTGATAGTATTTGTTTTTTTTCCTCTAAAGGAATTTGTTTTGCCGAATATTCTTTGTGCAAATTCTCGTAAAATCTCACTTTTAAAATAACTATATTTTTTAAAATTTCATCCTCGTCTTTAAAGGCGTCGTAGTTTTCAAACATCAGCTCGCGAACAGCAGGATCGTCTGCATTAGCCCCCTGTGCAACCGCTTCGTAAATATCTCTGTGACGGACGAAATACTCAGTTTTTAAATTTTCTAAAACAATTTTTTTAAAATTTGGATTTTCGATCATCGTTTTTAAAAACCGAATTTCAAGTATATCTTTACGACCGCGCTGATTTTTGCCCAAATTTTGCATTTCGTAGGCTTGCATGCGCTCCTGAGCGGCTTGCGTATTTGCGCCCCTAGTTAACCAAAACGACCCCTCGGCTATCTTTAAAATTTTAGCCACTAGCGGGGCGTAGGAGTTTGCTACGACGGGCTTTAGACTTGCCGTAAAGGCCTGGATCGCTTCTAGCGCTTTTTGCTTTTGCACGGGGCGCGAGAGGTCAAAGCCGCTAGCTAGATGCCTGATGTAAAATTCGCCGATCTCCGTGCCGCTTTCAAAAATTTGCCGCAGATACTCTATCTTGCCGGCAACTACCATATCGGCCGGGTCTGCACCGCCTTCTATGATGACGACGCTGCCGTCGATTTCGTTTTGCGCGAGCAGCAGGGCGGACTTCGTCGCGGCGTTTATGCCCGCGTCGTCGCCGTCAAAGCACAAAATCACGCTAATCTCGCCGCGTTTTAAAAGCGGCAAATGCTTGGTCGTGAGCGCGGTTCCAAGCACGGCTACGACGTTGTTAAAGCCCGCCTTATGCAGCATGATGACGTCCATGTAGCCTTCGGTGATTATGATCTGATTTTTGGTGAAAATTTCGCGCTTTGCCAGGTGGTAGCCGTAAAAAAGCGTCGATTTGTCAAAAACCGCGGACTGGGGCGAATTTACGTATTTAGCGGGGTTGCCGCTGATCGTGCGTCCGCCAAATCCCACTAGCCGTCCCGCGTGCGTGTAGATAGGAAAGGTGATGCGGTTTATGAAGCTAGCGTAGATGCCGTTTTCGTTTTGCTTTACGATACCGATTTCTAGGGCTTCTTTTGGCTCTATTTGCTCGTTTTGCAGTAGCCTTATCGTTTGCGCGCTTTCAGGCGCGAAACCTAGTTCAAATTTATCTATTAGCTCGTCCGTTATACCGCGCGAGTACAAATACTCCACGGCCGCTGGTGTTTTATAAAGCAGTGAGCGGTAAAAGGCGTTTGCGTTTTCTAGGATGTGCTTGTTTTCTTTCGCCGGTTCGCCGCCGCACACGTAGTTTAGCGTGAAATTTTGCAGCCCGGCGATCTTTTCGACGGCTTCGGGGTAGCTTAGCTTTTCGTAGTCCATTACGAATTTGATCGCGTCGCCGCCGGCCTTACACGAAAAGCAGTGAAATATCCCGCGCGACGGGCTCACGCTCATGCTCGGGTTTTTATCGTCGTGAAACGGGCATACGCACACGAAGTTCGCGCCGCTTTTTTTCAGCGGCAGATAGTGCCCGACGACATCGACGATATCGGTTTGCGCTTTTAGTCTTTCTATTGATTTTGGATCGATCATAAGCGAGATTATACAATCGTTTTGCTATAATCGGCGTTAAATTTGACTTTAGAAAGCGGCATTTTGGATATATTTTTTATCGAATTTAGAGACCCGATTTTCGGTCTCGTGGTGCTAGTCGCCGCGGTGCTCGTGATCGCCGTTTTTAGCTATGCGTGGGGCGTTTTTAAGAGCAAGGACGAAAAGGCGGAGATCGCGGGATTTTTGAAAAAATTCGGCAAATCTCAAGGCCTGAGCGAGGAAAACAAGCAGCTTTTGATAAACTCGGGCGCAGATACGGCTACGATGTGCTTTTTGGCGGGGACGTTTTCAAAAAGCGGGTATTTTGAAAAAGCTATCAACGTCTATGCCGTGGCTTTGGAGCGGGCTAAAAACCGCGTGGCAAAGGAGCAAATTTTTACCGATCTTGGGCAGACTTATTTTAAGGCAGGCTTTTTAGAGCGCGCAAAGAGCGTCTTTTTGGAGGCGCTAAAAATCTCTCCGCGAAATCAAATCGCGCTAAAATCGCTAACGATAATTTTCGAAAAACTAAAAGACTATGAGGGCGCGCTGCAGGCTTTGGATGCCTTGCAGGAGCTTGGCGAGGGCGTGAGAGCGCAGACGGCCTACATAAAGGCGCTGCAAATTTTAGCGGATAAAAGCAAAGACGAAGCGGCCAAAATCGGCGAAATTTTAGCTCTAAAAGATGAATTTGCGCTAGTGCGGCGTATGGCGATGGAGAGGTTAAATTTAAGCGGCTCGGCTCTTAAAGATTTTGCCGATTTCCCGCCGCTTGAGGACGTTTTAGACTTGGTTTATTATCAAAACTCACCCGTAAATTTAACCGATCCCGAGTACAAGAGCCTGTTTTTCGTCAAAGGCATGAGCGACGAGGATGGCGTGCCGCTGGGCTTTGAGTTAGAGGTTTTAAAGAGACTAAAAGCGGCAAACTACGACAAAGCCGCGCTTAGCTTTAACTACGTTTGCAAGGGCTGTAAAAATGCCTTTCCGATGCATTTTTACCGCTGTCCGATGTGTAGCGAGCTAGGCAGCGTGCAAATTTTGCCTCACATCACGGAAAAATCCGATGAAAACAGTATGCCTTTTTAGCGACGGCTCGTGCCTGGACAACCCGGGGCCGGGCGGCTGGGCGTACATCCTAGAGTACGGCGAGCACAAAAAAACGGCAAGCGGCGGCGAGGTGCACACTACAAATAATCAAATGGAACTACGCGCTGCGATCGAGGGGCTAAAAGCGCTCAAGCAGCCCTGCCGCGTAAAGCTCTACACCGATAGCTCATACGTCGCAAACGCTGTAAATGCGTGGCTGGACGGCTGGGTGAAGAAAAACTTTAAAAACGTAAAAAACGTCCCGCTATGGCAGGAGTATCTGGTTGCTAGCGAGCCGCACGAGGTTGAGGCGATCTGGGTCAAAAGCCACGCCGGACACCCGCAAAACGAGCTTTGCGACGAGATGGCGCGCGAACAAGCCGTAAAGATAAAAAATAGCTTAAAAGGCGAATAATGCGAAATTTGGAAGAGAAATTAGGATATAAATTTAAAGACGAAAAGCTGCTGAAAACCGCGCTCACGCATAAAAGCGTAAAAGGCGGCGCAAACAACGAGAGGCTCGAGTTTTTGGGCGATGCGGTGATGGATCTTGTGATCGGGGATTATCTTTTTCACAAATTTTCGCGTCTGAGCGAAGGCGATCTAAGCAAACTGCGCGCCGCACTCGTAAATGAAAAAAGCTTTGCCGAGCTCGCCAAATATCTAAATTTGGGCCAGCTCATCAACATCTCGCCGGCTGAGGAGCACAACGGCGGACGGGCAAAAGCCTCGATCCTATCAGACGCCTTTGAGGCGCTGATGGGCGCGATCTACCTAGAAAGCGGCTTTGACGCCGTGCGCGCAGCTAGCCTAAAAGCCTTTGAGAGGTGCTACCCTGATATAAATTTCGACCGCATGGTAAAAGACTACAAAACAGCGCTACAAGAGCTCACGCAAGCGCGCTTCGCCGAGATACCAAAATACGTGCTGGTGGGCTCAAAAGGCCCCGATCACAAGAAGGAATTTGAGATCGCGCTGATGCTAAACGAGCGCGAGATCTCGCGAGCCGCGGGCAAGAGCAAAAAAGAAGCCGAGCAAAAAGCCGCTAAAACCGCGCTTGAGATTTTAGGAGAGGGCAAGTGAACACCTTTGGACGCAAACTAACGCTAACGACGTTTGGCGAGAGTCACGCAGCAGCGATCGGCGGCGCGCTAGACGGCTTTCCTGCGGGCGTGCATATTGATTTAAATTTTATCCAAAGCGAGCTTGACAAACGAAAACCTGGCAGCTCGAAATTTGCCACGGCAAGGAGCGAAGGCGACCGCGTGGAGATTTTAAGCGGCATGTTTGAAGGTGTCAGCACGGGTACTCCGATCGGCTTTATCATCCGAAACGAAAATCAAAAATCGGGCGATTATGAAAATTTACGCGAGCTCTTTCGTCCGGGGCACGCCGACTATGCTTACTACCGCAAATACGGCATACGCGACCACAGAGGCGGCGGACGCAGCTCGGCTAGAGAAACGGCCGTGCGCGTGGCGGGCGGCGCGATAGCTCAAATTTTGCTGGGCGAGTTTGGCATCAGCGTGCAAAGCGGCGTGGCTAGCGTGGGCGAAATTTCGTGCGGCGAGCGGTTAGACTTTGATCTCGCGGCGCGCTCGGAGATATTTTCGCTAGGCAACGAAGAAGCGATGAAAGAAGAAATCCTGAAAGCCAAGCAGGGGCACGACAGCGTCGGAGCTAGCGTCGTAACGGTTATCCGCGGCGCGCCGGCCGGGCTTGGCGAGGGGCTATACTATAAATTTGACGCGGCAATCGCGGCTGCGATGATGGGCATAAACGGAGTCAAAGCCGTAGAGATCGGCGAAGGCGTGTGCGCGAGCAAGATGCGCGGTAGCCAAAATAACGACTCGATGGGCGCGTCGTATGCAGGCGTAAATTTGGGCGTAGATAACTCTACTCTTGACGGTGCGGGCGATCGGTCAAATTTAAACGGCGGCAAATTTGACGAATACAAAAGCGAGGCGGACGGCGCGACTTGCCGCGGCTCAAATTCGGACGAGAAATTCGGTTTTGCCTCAAACCACGCGGGCGGAACGCTAGGCGGCATGACGAGCAGACAAGAGGTCGTGATAAAGACGCATTTTAAGCCCACTCCGTCGATATTTTTGCCTCAGCCGACGCAAAACGTGCGCAGCGAGGATGTCATCTGCGAGCTGCGCGGACGGCACGATCCATGTATCGGAGTGCGCGGTAGCGTCGTAGCCACTGCGATGGCAAGGCTAGTAACGGCCGATATGCTGCTTTTAAATTTGAGCGCAAATCTAGCAAATTTAAAGAAAATTTACGGCTAACTCCAAGATAACCGCACTTCAAGCGAAGCTGAGAAAACGGACGCTGCGTGCGTAAAATTTGCAATGATTTTTGCGCGCGTTTGAGCGATCTAGCCGTAAATTTCGGCTACGAATACGTAAAATCCAGCCGCGAAATTTATAAAAATCGGACATTTTCATGCGTGGCAAAGACGTTTGGCAAATATATATTTATGATATAAACGGCGAAAAAACGGCGTAACGGACATATTTTATATAAAAATATCTCGCACGGCGGCTTAGAAAATTTACTCGCAGACGCCGCAAAATATCTAAAATTTATGCAAGAAATCATAGAAAAATGGAGCGCACCGATGAGACGGGAGCGCGTAAATTTAGACTTTTAATCCAAACGTCAAGCGCAAATACGTCCTCAAAAAATCGCGACCAACGAACTACGAAGCTCGGAAATCCAAGCCTTGGTACGATATTTACGCGAACGAGTCGGCTTTTTGCGTTTATGAGGAGTTTCGCAGCTTTTTAAAATATCCAGCGCAAAATAAGCCAAATTTGCTTCATTTTTGCGTTTAAATTTGCGGGATTTTTAACCAAAATTTAGAGTTTTACCGCTACGCCAAGCGGTGGTCGCCCTGAGGTCAACGGCATTGCGACAAGCGCGCGTAAATATCAAATTTACTCTTGTTTTCTTGTAGAATCAAATTCGGCAACTAGGCCGTATCGCATAATTCTGTCACTCATAAGGTCGCCGATAAAACAGTTAAATTTAAAGACATTCTAGTTTTAGTTTTTTGATATTCATATGAAAAATTCGTAAAATTTGCCGTCGCGCAAATGTTCAATCTATTTTACGAAAACAAGGCTACGCAAAGTCAAATTTGTTCGTCAAACAGTCCGCGCTCAAAGCTTTTCACGCGAAAGCTGCGCCTTTGCAGCGGCGAGTCGCCAAGCCTTGCGATCGCGTCTAGATGCGCCTTTGTGCCATATCCTTTGTGCGCGGCGTATCCGTAGCCAGCATGCACGCCGTCCCACGCCGTCATCAGCGCGTCGCGGCTGACCTTGGCTAGGATGCTTGCGGCGCTTACCTGCGCGACTTTGCCGTCGGCTCCGACCATGGTTTTTATGCCGGTGCCGTAGTTTGCGTTGCCGTCGTAGAGTAGCTCACAGTCCGTAAAATGCGACTTAAACAGCCGCAGTGCGCGTCTGAGGCACTCGCTAAGGCCTAGCTCGTCGATCTCTTTGTTTGAAAAATATACGATGAGAAAGTCCGAGTTTTTGATGATCTCGCGAAACAGCTGCTCGCGCAGCTTCGCAGTCAGTTTTTTAGAGTCGTTTAGTCCAGCTACCTCACTCTTTAGTACGCATGCAGCTACCGCTAAAGGGCCCGCTAGCGCACCGCGCCCCGCCTCGTCGATACCGCAGATTTGGGCGTCAAATTCGTTTTTCATCGCTACGCTTTCAAATAAATTTTGAAAAATTTAAGCTATCAAATTTTGTCTTGCATGTTTCAAGATTTCCTTTTCTGGCGGAAAATTTGCCTAAAACAGCCCAAAATTTTGCTTTAAATGCTCTTTGATGGGCTCAAGCGGTAGCGAGATCTCGCTGTTTTTGCCGCCGGTCGCACCGTCAAAAAACGTAATCCCGCTTGGCGAGAGCGTAAAATTTTCGCTTGGATTTATCTTTTCTTTTGCGAATATCGCCGCTAAATTTACGTCGTTTAGATCCTTAAAAACGTCGCTCAAATTTATCTTTTTTAGATTTTTTAGCCAGACGGTTTTGCAGACTTTTCCGCTTGTGCCTAGTTCGCAGACGCTTCTTATTTTGCCGTTTTGATACTCGAGGTTATTTAGCGCGTTTGCGGTGTTGTTTGAAGGGTCTTTGAGCCACGTCGTTTTAAAATTTACAAGTTTTGCGGCGAGAGATTTTTTGTTATTTTGTGCAAATTTTGGCGAATAAAAGTCACTCGCTACAGCTTCAAATCGCGCCCCGTCTCGCTCGATCTCTTGTAGCCCGAGTGCAGCAAAATCATAGCTCGCGACCTGTTTTAGCACGGCTTTTTGCGCCTTGCCTCTGATCGCTAGTTTGCCCGTTAGTTCGCCGTTGTCCTCTTTTACGCTTAGATTTAGCCACTCGGTAACAGCGTTTACGGCCGTTATATCGGCGCCTGATTTTTCGATGCCGCCTTTAGTAAAGTCGTATCTGGCGCCTTCGAAAAAGGCGTGTCCCTGAAATTTGGGCGGTAAAACGGCGCCCTTGTCGCTAAAATTTTCAAACTCGGCCTCAAGTTCGCTGATGTAGAGCTCAATTTTGCTCCCGTCCGCTTCGCCTGCAAATTTATAAATTTTACCCTCGTTTTCGTGTCTGATCTCATAGCCTAGCGCCAAAACGCAGGCTAAAAATAGCGCCGCAACGGCTCTCACAATCGCTCCTTTTATATGCCCAGCGCCCAGCGCGAAAACGGCGTGACTTCGCATTTTATGCCCTCTATGCTCGTCTCGCCCGAGTTTGCCACGCTGATTGCTTGTAGCCTATTTATACCTAAAATTTTTAAATTTGCGTGCAGTTTTTTAAATTTTAAAAAGACCAAATCCGCATCGCTAAACGGCGAACAAATGATCGCAAGCTTCCTTTTTGGCAGGAAAAAATCAAGCTCTTTTGTATAAAAAATCTGCTCGTTAAATTTGGCCAGCTCACAAAAAACCGTGTTGTTGAAATTTTTAGCGAAGTCCTTTTTTAGACTTAGCGCGCTTTTAAACGCAAAGTCGTTAAAATAAAGCCTTTTTGCGGCGTTTGGCTCGTTAAATTTTTCCACTAGGCTAACCACGCTCATATTTTCTAGCTCGCTAAGCGCGCCGTAAACGCTATCTTTTGAGATTTTGCGGGTGGATTTTAGCGTGCTAAAAATCTCAAAAACGCTCACATTTTGCGCCTGAGCTTTCGCGCACTCTTTTAGCACGGCTAGTTGCGTGGCAGATAGAGACGATTTTAGCGCGGTTTGCAGATTTGTCGCGACGTTTTCGGCGTCGCAAAAGGCCGATGCCGGGCTCCTGCCATGAAGCAAAAAGTGGCTAAAAAGCGTTTCTGGGTCGATCTTTTTTGAAAAAAAGGCGATAAATTCCTCGTAGTCTAAAAAATCCAAATTTAGCTCGTTAAAACCGCTAAAATTTGCATCTCTAAATCGCGAGGCTAGGATAAAATTTGATAAATTTAGCTCCAAAACCGGCTCAAATTTTTCCTGAAATCTCTGCTCGAAATCGTCGATCGCTAGAATTTTTATCTGAGGATTTTGGCGTAAAAACTCTGGCAAATTTGACAAAATCTCATCCGCACCTATGCGTAAATCGCCTAAATTTACATATAAATACTCTTTGCTCTCAAATGTCGACAAAAAGCCCGCGATTAGAGATGTTTTGCCGCTTCCTATACCGCCTTTTATCAGCGTTTTGGGCGCTGTGATCTCAAATTTTCTATTTATAAAATTGACGTTTTTCGGCGGATTTTGATAAAGCGCGATTAGGGTTTGCATTTTTTGCCTTTAAAATTTGGAAAATTATAACGAAGTTTCCTTGTAAAGAGGAAGATAGTTAAAATTTGACGCCAAAAAACAAGGGTAAATTTAACGATTTTTTAAAAAAAAAAAGGGGGGGGGGGAGAATGCGTTAAATTTTTATTTGAAAGGCGGATATTATGAAAAAAATTACGGTTTTTGGTCTGATGTTAATAAGCGCTTTGGTGATAGACAATCCGATGGCAAATATACTAAAGGACTATGAAAACAAGTGTAATGCCGGAGACGAGATGGCGTGCGGCGTGGCGGGCGGAGTTTATGATTTTGCCTTTGAGGTGTACGGGGTAAAGCAAGACTACGGCAAGGCGATGAAATTTTATAAAAAGGGCTGCGATAATGGAAACTACAGGTCGTGCAATAATCTAGGCTTTATGTACCAAAATGAAAAAGGCGTAAAGCGGGACTACAAAAAAGCGTTTGAGTTATATGCTAAATCTTGTGATGTCGGAAACGACGCGCTCGGTTGTAGAAATCTTGGATTTTTGTATATCAATAAGCATGTTTCAGGCATAAATGAGAAGCAAGCGTTTTTGGAAGGATTTGGGCGTGTTAAAAAAGCTGCGACATCACGCCGGATTTTACTGCTTGCAGCTTTTTGGGCGATGTATACTTAGAATTAAATGAAAAAAACGACGCAATGAAATATTATCAAAGAGGATGTACTGCCGGGGCTACCGATAATGTTGTTCAATCTTTTGAAGAAGGCGTTAAGCTTTGGCAACTAACCTGCGGAAAGTACGAACTTTTAAAGCAAGGCTCAAGGTAATTTTAAAATTTGGACATGGTTTTAATCTGTCCAAAATCTCCCAAAATCAAATCTAAATTTCCAGCATCAAATTTTCAGCCGAATTTACAAAAACTTCCTTATAAAAAGGAAATAATTTTATTAAATTTCACCAAATTTGCTCAAAATATTGACATTAAAAAGTCATTTGGATAAAATCCGAGTCTCTTACACAAGTAAGAAGTGTCGTATGTTTGCGACAAGTTCTATTCAAAGGAAAGAAAATGGAAAGAATCAGGCTTAAGCTTAAAGCTTATGACCATAGAGTTCTCGACCGCACAGTTGCAGCCATAGTAGAAGCTGTCAAACGAACGGGCGCCGATGTCAGAGGTCCGGTGCCGATGCCTACGAAGATCAAACGCTACACGGTCTTAAAATCACCACACATCAACAAAGACTCACGCGAGCAGTTTGAAATGAGAATTCACGCTAGAATGCTAGATATCGTAGCGGCTACGCCCGATACCGTCGACTCGCTAACAAAGCTTGACTTAGCCCCTGAGGTTAACGTCGAAGTCCGCGCGATGGGCAAATAAAGGCGAGGTGAAAGATGGAATATATCGTAGAAAAAATAGGCATGAGCAGAACGGTTAATAACCCGAGCATCCCTGTTACGCTTCTAAAGGTCGTAAACGCTAAAGTTTGCGAAGTGAGCGAATGCGGCAGCGCGATAGTAGCTTATGCTAAAGGTAAAGCAAAAAATAAAGCCATAGAGGGTCAGCAAAAAAAATATAGCCTAACAGCGGAATTTAATAAATTCGCAACCCTAGAGGTCGCCAATAAAGAGGCGGGCGATCTTGATTTTAGTCCGCTTAGCTCGGCTAAAATTTTAAAAGTTAGCTTCAGCTCAAAAGGTAAAGGCTATCAAGGCGTCGTGAAAAGACACGGCTTTGGCGGCGGTCCGAAAAGTCACGGTTCTCGCTTCCACAAAAGACACGGCTCTATCGGTAACCGCGAGTGGCCGGGACGCGTTCAGCCTGGTATGAAAATGGCCGGACATACCGGAAACGAAAAAGTTACCGTTAAAAACGAGATCGTAAGCTTTGACGCCGAAAACGGAATTTTGGTTTTAAAAGGCAGCGTCGCTGGCTATAACGGCGCAATGGGCAGAATAAGGATAGTAAAATGAGTAAAGTTTGCGTATTAAACGAAAAATTTGAAAAAGCTAGCGAGCTTGATCTACCGGCTAATTACGCTGAGATTAACCCGCACAACCTATATCTTTACGTTAAGTCTTATTTGTCCGGTATGCGTTCAAATTCGGCTCACACCAAAACCAGAGCTTTCGTAAGCGGCGGCGGTAAAAAACCGTGGAGACAAAAAGGTCGCGGCGGCGCTAGAGCGGGCTCAACCAGAACTAACGTCTGGGTAGGCGGCGCAGTGGCGTTTGGTCCGAGCAACGAGCGAAACTACTTCCAAAAGGTCAATAAAAAGCAAAAAAGATTGGCGCTTGAGTTCGCGCTAAACGAAAAAGCTAACGCGGGTAAAATTTTCGCGGTAGATAGCATAGAGATCGCAAGCGGTAAGACTAAAGACGCAGCTAAAGTAATCAACGCGTTAAATTTGAGAGACGCTTTGGTCGTAAAGGATCTGCTTGACGACAACACGCTATTGGCGTTTAGAAATCTATCAAACTGCTATCTAATCGATGCGAGCGAGATAAACGCTTACTTAGTGGCGACTTACGGTGCCGTCGTTATCGAGAAGGCCGCACTTGAAACTATAATAAAAGAGGGCTGAAATGGCAGATATAACTGATATCAAAACGATTTTATATACGGAAAAAACTCTCGGTCTTCAAGAGCAAGGCGTGGTCGTTATACAAACTTCGCCTAAGATGACTAAAAATAGGCTGAAAGAAATTTTGAAAGAGTATTTTGGGGTAACGCCGCTTCGCGTAAATTCGCTTAGAATTGACGGAAAAGTTAAGCGTTTCAAAGGAAGAGAAGGACAACGAAGCGAGATAAAGAAATTTTACGTTCAGTTGCCTGAAGGCTCAAGCCTAGAAAACACGGAGGCGTAAGATGGCGATAAAAACCTATAAACCTTATACACCTAGCCGCAGATTTATGACGGGTCTATCAAGCGAGGACATCACTGCTAAACCTAGCGTGAGAAGCTTGCTTGTAAAGATCCCTGTAAGCGGCGGTAGAAATAGCAATGGTAGAATAACTTCTAGACATAAAGAAGGCGGAGCGAAGAAGCTTTATAGAATCATCGACTTTAAACGCCGCAAATTCGGTATAGAAGGTAAAGTCGAAGCTATCGAGTACGATCCGAACAGAAACTGCCGCATCGCGCTTATCGCTTATAAAGACGGCGAAAAACGCTACATCATCAGACCAAACGGACTAAACGTTGGCGATATCGTAGCGGCGGCCGAGGCAGGTCTAGACATAAAACCCGGCAACGCGATGAAACTAAGAAACATCCCGGTTGGTACTATCGTGCACAACGTGGAGCTAAAACCTGGCAAGGGTGCTCAGATGGCTCGTTCAGCTGGCGGTTACGCTCAGCTAATGGGTAAAGAGGAAAAATATGTAATGCTTCGCTTGCCAAGCGGCGAGATGAGACAAGTACTCGCAGAGTGCATGGCTAGTATCGGCGTAGTAGGTAACGAAGATTGGGCGAACGTAACTATCGGTAAAGCCGGACGCAATCGCCATAGAGGTATCCGTCCTCAAACTCGCGGTTCTGCGATGAACCCGGTAGATCACCCGCACGGCGGTGGTGAGGGCAAGAAAAACTCAGGCCGTCATCCTGTTACTCCATGGGGTAAACCGACCAAAGGTGCTAAGACTCGCCGCAAAAAGGCTAGCGATAAGCTTATAATTTCAAGAAGGAAAGGTAAATAGAGATGGCAAGATCACTCAAAAAAGGACCTTTTGTCGATGAGCATGTAATGAAAAAAGTCGTTGCCGCTAAAAAAGCTAACGACAACAAGCCGATAAAAACATGGTCTAGACGCAGCACGATAGTGCCTGAAATGATAGGCCTAACGTTTAACGTTCATAACGGCAAGAGCTTCATTCCAGTATACGTTACTGAAAACCACATCGGATATAAACTAGGCGAATTTGCTCCTACGCGCACATTTAAGGGTCACAAAGGCTCAGTGCAAAAGAAAATCGGTAAGTAAGGGGATAAGATGAGCAAATCAATTATTAAATTCGTAAGACTATCTCCGACCAAAGCCAGACTAATCGCAAGAGAAGTACAAGGCATGAACGCCGAATTTGCGCTAGCTAGCCTTAGCTTTATGCCAAACCGCGGCGCCAAATTTATCGCTACGGCTATCAGCTCAGCGGTAGCTAACGGCGGATTCGAGCCTGAAGAGGTTATCGTTACAAGCTGCCGCGTGGATGCGGGCCCAGTATTAAAAAGATTTAGACCGCGAGCGAGAGGAAGCGCAAGCAGAATCCGCAAACCGACTTCTCATATCTTAGTAGAAGTATCTAAACCTGAAAAGAAGGAAGCGTAATATGGGTCAGAAAGTAAATCCGATAGGTCTAAGACTAGGAATAAACCGCAACTGGGAGTCAAGATGGTTTCCTGCTAAAGGAACTTTGGCTGAAAATATCGGCGAAGACTACAAAATTCGCGCTTTCTTGAAAAAGAAACTTTACTACGCGGGCGTTTCTCAAATTTTGATCGAGAGAACCGCTAAGAAAATTCGCGTAACCGTCGTAGCAGCTCGCCCCGGTATTATTATCGGCAAAAAGGGCTCTGACGTAGAGAAGCTTAAAGAGGATATCCAAAAGCTAATCAACAAAGAAGTAAACGTAAATATCAAAGAAGAAAGAAAAGCTCAAGCTTCGGCTCAGCTAGCTGCGGAAAACGTAGCGATGCAGCTTGAAAAACGCGTTGCATTTAGACGCGCAATGAAAAAAGTTATCCAAGGCGCTCAAAAATCAGGCGCTAAAGGTATCAAAATTTCAGTTGCTGGACGTCTTGGTGGTGCGGAAATCGCTAGAACAGAGTGGTACTTAGAGGGTCGCGTTCCGCTTCACACTCTAAGAGCTAAGATCGATTACGGCGTTGCCGAAGCGCATACGACTTATGGAAACATAGGTATAAAAGTGTGGATATTTAAAGGCGAGGTTCTTCAAAAAGGCGTTCAACCTGAAAAGAACGAAGAAGAAAAAGCCGATAAAAAACCGCGCAGAGCAAGAAGAGGTAAATAATCATGTTGATGCCAAAACGAACTAAATTTCGCAAACAGATGAAAGGCAGAAACCGCGGTAAAGCTACTCGCGGCGCTGATCTTGCTATGGGCGAGATCGGAATAAAAGCCGTAGAAGCAGGCCGCGTAAATTCGCGCCAGATCGAAGCGGCTCGTGTGGCTCTAACCCGCCACGTAAAACGCCAAGCTAAAACTTGGATCAGAGTTTTCCCAGATAAGCCGCTAACCAAAAAACCTCTACAAACTCGTATGGGTAAAGGTAAAGCCGGAGTCGAAGAGTGGGTTATGAACATAAAACCAGGTCGTATAATAGTCGAAATGGCGGGCGTAGATGAGGAATTAGCGCGCGAAGCTCTAACTCTAGCCATCCACAAACTTCCGTTTAAGACTAAAATCGTAACGCGAGAGAGTGAAAATGAAATATACTGATATTAAAGACAAAAGCGTTGCAGAACTTAACGCGTTATTGAAAGAGAAAAAGGTGCTTTTATTTACTTTAAGACAAAAGCTAAAAACTATGCAGCTAAGCAACCCTAACGAGATTAGCGCCGTCCGCAAGGAAATAGCGCAAATCAACACTGCAATTAGCGCTTCAAAGTAAGGGGTGAGAAATGGCATTAAAAAGAGAAATTCAAGGTGTCGTTTTACAAAAGGCCGGCGATAAGACGGCTACGATTTTGGTTGAGAGACGCGTTATGCACCCAAGATACCACAAATTCGTAAAACGCTTTAAAAAATATATGATTCACGACGAAAAGAACGAAACAAAAGCGGGCGATACTGTTGTAGCTATCGAATGCAGACCGCTAAGCGCGAGAAAATCTTTCCGCTTAAAGACTATTTTAGCGACGGGGGTTGAGTAATGATACAATCTTTTACGAGGCTTACGGTTGCCGACAATAGTGGCGCGAAAGAGCTAATGTGTATTAAGGTTTTGGGCGGCAGCAAGAGAAGATACGCGACGCTTGGCGACGTTATCATCTGCTCGGTCAAAAAGGCGCTTCCAAACGGTAAGATCAAAAAGGGTCAAGTGGTAAAAGCAGTCGTCGTTAGAACCAAAAAAGAGGTTCAAAGAGATAACGGCTCTCTAATCCGCTTTGACGAAAACGCAGCCGTCATCCTAGATAACAAACGCGAGCCTATCGGTACTCGTATCTTTGGACCGGTCGGCCGTGAGGTTAGATACGCTAACTTTATGAAAATCGTTTCGCTTGCTCCGGAGGTGTTATAATGGCTAACGTTAAATTTAAAGTAAAAAAAGGCGATACCGTTAAGATCATCGCAGGCGACGACAAAGGTAAAACAGGTAAAATTTTATCCGTCCTAGCCAAAAAAGGACAAGTCATCGTCGAGGGCTGCAAGGTAGCTAAAAAAGCTATAAAACCTAGCGAGAAGACCCCAAACGGCGGCTTTATCAATAAAGAGATGCCTATTGATATCTCAAACGTTGCAAAAGTTGAGGGCTGAAAATGAATAGATTAAAAGCTAAATATAACGAGGTCGTAAAGCCTGCTTTGGCTAAAGAATTCGACATCAAAAATCCTATGCTAATCCCTGCGATCGAAAAGATCGTGATAAGCGTAGGCGCTGGCGAATCGGCTAAAGATCAAAAGCAACTTCAAAACATTGCCGATACTATTTCGCTAATCGCCGGACAAAAAGCCGTTGTTACCGACGCTAAAAAATCGGTTGCGGGCTTTAAAGTGCGCGAGGGATTTCCCGTCGGCGTAAAAGTAACGCTTAGAAAAGAGAATATGTTTGCGTTTTTAGACAAACTAATCTCTATCGCGCTACCGAGAGTTAAGGATTTTAGAGGCCTTCCAAAAGACGGTTTTGATGGACGCGGAAACTACAACTTCGGTCTTAACGAGCAGCTAATGTTCCCAGAGGTCGAGTACGATAAGATTTTACGCACTCACGGTATGAATATAGTTATAGTCACGACGACAAACAGCGACAAAGAGGCATTCAAATTGCTTGAGCTATTTGGTTTGCCGTTTGCGAAAGGAAAGTAATATGGCGAAAAAATCAATGATAGCAAAGGCTGCCAGAAAGCCTAAATTTGCGGTTCGCGGCTATACGAGATGCCAAATTTGCGGACGTCCGCATTCGGTTTATAAAGATTTTGGAATTTGCCGCGTATGCCTAAGAAAAATGGCTAACGAGGGACTAATCCCGGGTCTAAAAAAAGCAAGCTGGTAAGGAAGAGAAATGTTAAACGACTTAATTTCAGACGGACTAACTCGCATTAGAAACGCCGCAATGAGAAGACTTGAAACTACAAAGCTTCTTCATTCAAACGTCGTCGAGGCTACTTTATCTATCCTTGCGGCTAAAGGCTATATCGAGAGCTACAACGTCGTAGAAGAAGATAAAAAGAAATTTATAAACGTAGTTCTAAAATACGACGAGCACGGCAGAAGCGTGATTAACGAGCTTAAGCGCGTATCAAGCCCGGGTCGCCGCGTTTATAAGGGAAAAGACGAGATCAAGAGATTTAAAAACGGCTACGGAACGATCATCGTTAGCACCAGCAAGGGCGTTTTGAGTAACGAAGATGCTCACAAAGCTGGCGTAGGCGGCGAAATCCTCTGCTCTGTGTGGTAATTGTCTAAAACGCTACGGGGTAGCGTTTTAGATTACCTTAAAAAGAAGCTTGAAGCGGTGAGCTTGCTGGATTTACAGCGGAGCATCGTTTTTGAATCTTTAAAATGTAATCTAATTCGGTAGGCTTGTCGTATTTACGACGGGTAGCGTTTCGGATTGCTTTGAAATGAAATTTGACTCGGCAGGTTTTCGTAATTTATAAAATTTACTGGAAACTTTCGCCGTCAAATTTATAAAATTTAAAATCGGAAGTTTAAATTTAAAAAGCTTCCCGAATTTAGCTCGATATGCAAATTTATCCAAATTTGCTAAAGCTAAATTTAAAAACGACTATGTCAAATTTGACGGCAAATTTTAGGAAGTAGATCCAAAAAAACAAGTCAAATTTGACAAGAAAATTAAAGTGTTTGAAGCGGTTTTTATCGCTTCGATTCATTTCTATTTTTATGGTATTGCGGTATCCATTCGTAAAAGTAGACATACCCTAGACAAGTAAAAAAGGAAAAAAATGTCACGTATAGGAAAACAGCCGATAGCTATTCCAAGCGGAGTAGAAGTCAGCGTAGAAGGCAACGTCCTTAAATTTAAAAAAGGTGCTCATTTAAAAGAGCTTGACACAAAAGGGCACGTAGACGTTAAAGTCGAAGATGCTCACATAGTATTTTCTCCAAAGAGCGACGAGAGACAAGATAGAGCCTACTGGGGCACTTATAGAGCGCTTGCAAACAATATCGTCATCGGCATCACAAAAGGTTTTGTTCGCCAGCTTGAGATCAACGGCGTCGGTTACAAAGCTGCAGCTAAAGGCCAAGTACTTGAGCTTACTTTAGGATTTTCTCATCCGATAAATCACGAAGTGCCAAAAGGCGTTGAAATCAGCGTAGAGAAAAACATCATAACTATCAAAGGCGACGATAAGCAAGTGGTCGGCCAGATCGCAGCTCAAGTCAGGGCGTACAGACCGCCTGAACCGTATAAGGGCAAAGGCGTTAAATACGTAGAAGAGCGCATCATCCGCAAAGCCGGTAAGACATCTAAGAAGTAAGGGATAGATAATGACAGCAAATGTATTAAAAAGAAAACTCGCTCTTAGAATCAAGAGAAAAAGAAGAATCAGAGCCAAAATTTCCGGCACTGCGGTATTGCCTAGAATTTCTATCTTCAAATCAAACAGAACTCTTTACGTTCAAGCTATCGACGACGTAGCAGCCGTAACTCTAGCGGCAGCCGACGGCAGAAAGCTAGGCGTAAAAGCAAACAAAGAAGGCGCCGTAACTTTGGCTAAAGAATTTGCAAAAACTCTAAAAGCTAAAAAAATAGAAACGGCATTATTCGACAGAAACGGCTATTTGTATCACGGAGTTGTAGCGGCTTTTGCAGACGCATTACGTGAAAACGGTATCAAACTATAAGGAAAATCGCTATGGAAAAATATAACAGAGAAGAATTCGAAGAAGTAATGGTTGATATCGGCCGCGTTACAAAGGTCGTAAAAGGCGGTCGTAGATTTAGATTTACGGCTCTTGTCGTAGTAGGAAACAGAAACGGCCTAGTAGGCTTTGGCTTCGGTAAAGCAAAAGAGGTGCCGGACGCTATGAGAAAAGCAGTAGACGACGCGTTTAAAAACATCATCGAGGTAAAAAGAAAAGGCTCGACTATACCTCACGACGTAGAGGTTAAATTTAACGCTAGCCGCGTTTTACTTCGCCCTGCTAGCGAAGGTACGGGCGTGATCGCGGGCGGTAGTGCTCGTCCTATTCTAGAGCTTGCGGGCATCAAGGACATCCTAACAAAATCGCTTGGCTCAAACAACTCGGCAAACGTCGTTCGCGCTACTTTAAAAGCGCTAAGTATGCTTAAAGGCTAAGGAGAAGATATGGGACTAGAAAATTTAAAACCTGCCGAGGGCTCGACTAGACAAATCAAAAGACTAGGTCGCGGTCAAGGTAGCGGTCAAGGTAAAACCGCGGGCAAAGGACACAAAGGTCAAAGAGCTAGAAAAGGCTACAATGAAAAAAGAGGCTTCGAGGGCGGTCAGCAACCGCTTCAAAGACGCCTTCCGAAAGTGGGCTTTACATCTAAATTTGAAAAACCTTACGTAATCAACGTAGAAAAAATCGTTGCGGTAAAAGAGCTAAGCGAGATCACTATCGCTACTATCGCTACCGTACACAAAATTTCAAGCAGCGTCAAGAAAATCAAATTGATCGGAGTGAGCGCGAAAGATTTGGCTTCGAAAATCAAAGACGAGAACGTAACCGTTAGCGGACGTGCGTAATGAATAAGACATTGACCAACAAGATTTTAATCACGTTGGCATTTTTATTTGCTTACAGGATACTGGCATACGTGCCGGTTCCTGGCGTAAACGTCAATGTTATTAAAGAGTTTTTCGATTCGAATTCCTCAAATGCGCTTGGACTATTTAATATGTTCAGCGGTAAGGCCGCAGAGCGCCTCAGCATCATCTCTCTAGGCATTATGCCATACATCACGGCATCTATCATCATGGAGCTTTTAGCGGCTACTTTCCCAAATTTGGGCAAGATGAAAAAAGACCGCGACGGCATGCAAAAATATATGCAGATTATCCGTTATGCCACTATCGGTATCACGCTTGTTCAAGCAGTGGGTGTTAGTATGGGGCTTCAGAGTCTTCATGGTAGAGGCGGAGAGGACGCAATAATGATAGATATGAATTTATTTATCGCGATTGCGGCAGCTTCGATGCTAACAGGAACTATGCTTTTGATGTGGATAGGCGAGCAGATCACTCAGCGAGGTATCGGCAACGGCATCAGCCTTATTATCTTCGCTGGTATCGTTAGCGGCATACCTTCAGCCATCGGCGGAACGGTAAATTTGGTAAATACGGGCGAGATGAACTTCCTCGTGGTTATCGGAATTTTGCTTGTTATCTTGGTCACGGTAGGCATAGTTATCTATGTCGAGATGGGCGAGAGGCGCGTACCGGTGAGCTATTCGCGTAAGGTAGTGATGGAAAATCAAAACAAACGCATCATGAACTATATACCTATTAAGGTAAATTTAAGCGGCGTTATTCCCCCGATTTTCGCCAGTGCGATTTTGATGTTCCCAAGCACCATTTTGCAGGCCAGCACAAATCCTTACATCCAAGCTATTCACGATTTTTTAAATCCAAATAGCTATTTTTTCAACTTTTTAACGTTCTTGCTGGTCGTATTTTTTGCATATTTTTATGCTTCGATCGCGTTTAACGCAAAAGATATCAGCGAAAATTTAAAAAGACAGGGCGGATTTATCCCGGGCATTAGACCGGGCGAGGGCACGGCCGGGTATCTAAACGAGGTCGCATCTAGACTAACTTTTAGCGGAGCGATCTACCTAGGACTCATCTCGACGCTTCCTTGGGTGCTCGTTAAATTTATGGGCGTTCCGTTTTATTTCGGCGGCACGTCGGTACTGATCGTGGTTTCTGTCGCGCTTGATACGATGCGAAGGATAGAAGCTCAAATTTATATGAACAAATATCAAACTCTAAGTGCGGTAGGCTTGTAATGGCTATAACCATCATGCAGCCAAACGACATAGAGAAGATGCGAGCGGCGAATAAAATCGTCGCTCAAACCCTCGACTACGTAGAAAGCGTGATCAAGCCCGGCATCTCACTGCTCGAAATAGATAAAATTTGCGAGGATATGATAAGGTCCGCAGGCGCAAAGCCGGCGTTTAAGGGGCTTTACGGCTTTCCAAACGCAGCTTGCATCAGTGTAAACGAAGTAGTCATCCACGGAATCCCGAACGAATACAAACTACAAGAAGGCGACATCGTAAGCGTCGATATCGGCTCAAATTTGAACGGATATTTCGGCGACTCGGCTAGAACTTGGGGCGTGGGTCAAATTTCGCGCGAAGACGAAAAGCTGATCGCTTGCGCCAAAGACGCGCTATATTTTGCGATAGATACCGTAAAAGCGGGAATGCACTTTAAAGAGCTTAGTTTTGAAATCGAGAAATTTATAAGAGCTCGCGGATTCGTTCCGTTAACGGGATTTTGCGGTCACGGCATCGGTAGACGCCCACATGAAGATCCGCAAATTTTAAATTATTTAGAGGGCGGCAGCCCAAAATCGGGACCAAAAATCAAAAACGGAATGGTATTTTGCGTAGAGCCGATGATCTGCCAAAAAGACGGCACTCCCGTGATCGGTCACGACAAATGGAAAGTAACTAGCAAAGACGGGTTAAGAACCAGTCACTACGAGCACTGTATGGCGGTCGTGAACGGACGTGCGGAGATCTTAAGCCTAGCGTAAAATTCTAAAATTTACAAATCGTTTGCGCGACTTGTAAATTTTAAAATTTTAATTTGTGGTGAGTTAAAATTTTAATTTCGAACTTCCGTCGAACGGCGAAAGTAAATTTAACAAAAAGGAGTTAAGTGGCAAAAGACGACGTCATAGAGATTGACGGCAACGTCATCGAGGCGCTGCCAAACGCGACGTTTAAGGTCGAGCTCGACAACAAACACGTGATTTTGTGTCATATTGCGGGCAAGATGAGGATGCATTATATAAAAATAATGCCTGGAGACCGCGTAAAGGTGGAACTAACACCTTACAGTCTGGATAAGGGCAGGATAATTTACCGACATAAGTAAGTTAAAAGCTAAATTTGGCTATACTCAGCCCTTTGCGACAAATTGCTGTATGAAGAATTGTTTTCAAAGCCCACCACTTGTTTTGAAAATAGTTGGTTTAAAATTTCGTTAAACCTGATGCAGCCTAAAAGTGGAATAAATTTTTAGGAGACTAGAATGAAAGTTCGTCCTTCTGTAAAGAAGATGTGTGACAAGTGCAAAATTGTCAAGCGCCAAGGCATAGTTCGCATAATCTGCGAAAATCCAAAACATAAACAAAGACAAGGATAAAGCATGGCACGTATCGCAGGTGTGGATTTACCAAAGAAAAAGAGAATCGAATACGGTTTGACCTATATTTACGGTATCGGTCTTCACAAATCTCGTCAAATTTTGGATGCTACTAAAATTTCTTACGATAAAAGAGTAAACGACCTAACCGAAGACGAAGCTGCGGCTATCCGCAAAGAGATCCAAGAGAACCACGTGGTGGAAGGCGACCTTAGAAAAAGCGTCGCTATGGACATCAAGGCTCTTATGGACCTAGGAAGCTACCGCGGTCTAAGACACAGAAAAGGTCTTCCGGTGCGCGGTCAAAAGACTAAAACAAACGCTAGAACTAGAAAAGGCAAGCGCAAAACAGTCGGCGCTGCGACGAAATAAGGATAAGCGATGGCAAAAAGAAAAGTAGTTAAAAAGAAAATTGTAAGAAAAAGTATTGCTAAAGGTATCGTTTATATAAGCGCGACTTTTAACAACACTATGGTAACGGTTACCGATGAGATGGGAAATGCTATCGCTTGGAGCAGTGCTGGCGGACTAGGCTTTAAAGGAAGTAAAAAATCAACTCCTTATGCGGCTCAACAAGCAGTAGAAGACGCTCTAACTAAAGCAAAAGAGCACGGTATAAAAGAAGTAGGTATCAAAGTACAAGGTCCTGGCAGCGGCAGAGAGACCGCAGTCAAGAGCGTAGGTGCGGTAGAGGGTATAAAAGTAACGTTTTTAAAAGATATAACTCCGCTTCCGCATAATGGTTGCAGACCGCCAAAACGCCGCCGCGTATAATTAGAAATTTAGGAGAATTATTATGGCTAGATATAGAGGACCCGTTGAAAAATTAGAAAGAAGACTCGGCGTTAGTTTGGCGCTAAAGGGCGAGCGTCGCTTGGCAGGTAAGAGCGCGCTTGACAAAAGACCTTACGCTCCGGGACAACACGGACAAAGAAGAAGCAAGATAAGCGAATACGGCTTACAGCTTCGCGAAAAACAAAAAGCTAAATTTATGTACGGCATTAGCGAGAAGCAATTCCGCCGCTTATTCCAAGAGGCTGCTCGCCGCGAAGGAAATACCGGTGCGCTTTTGGTGCAGCTTTTGGAGCAAAGACTAGATAACGTAGTTTACAGAATGGGCTTTGCGACGACTCGCCGCTTCGCTCGTCAGCTAGTTACTCACGGACATATTTTAGTAAACGGCAAGAGAGTAGATATTCCTTCTTACAGAGTCCAAGCGGGCGCTAAGATAGAGGTTGTCGAAAAATCTAAAAACAATCCGCAAATTGTTCGCGCGATCGATCTTACGGCACAAACCGGCATAGTAGCTTGGGTTGACGTAGAAAAAGATAAAAAATTCGGAATTTTCACAAGAACTCCGGAAAGGGAAGAAGTCGTCATTCCTGTCGAGGAAAGATTCATAGTAGAGCTTTATTCGAAATAATAAGGGGTATAACGATGAGAAAAATTACCACATCAGCTTATATGCCTACCGAAATTTCAGTAGAGAGTATAAGCGAGAATGTCGCCAGAATAACCGCGTATCCGTTTGAGACGGGCTATGCTGTTACTTTGGCTCATCCGCTAAGACGACTTTTATATAGTAGTACGGTTGGATTTGCGGCTACGGGCGTCAAGATAGAGGGCGTATCTCATGAATTTGATTCGATGAGAGGCATGCTTGAGGACGTAGCGCAGTTTATTATAAATTTAAAAAATATCCGCTTTAAACTAAAAAATGAGTCTGAGCGCGAAGTGGTCGAGTATTCGTTTAAGGGTCCAAAAGAGATAAAAGCCGGCGATCTAAAAAGCGATGTCGTAGATATCGTAAATCAGGATGCTTATCTTGCTACCATAAACGAGGACGCAGAGCTTAAATTTTCGGTAATCATCCAAAAAGGTATCGGATACGTCCCAAGCGAAGAGATAAGAGATAACACCGAAGAGGGTTATATAGCCCTTGACGCGTTCTTTACGCCTGTTAAAAAAGCCGTTTACGAGCTAGTAAATGTCCTTGTTGAGGATAATCCTGACTATGAGAAGATTATTTTCACGATTACGACGGACGGACAAGTGGGCGCGATCGAGGCGTTTAAACATGCTATCGAGGCTATGTATCAACAGATGTCGGTGTTTAAAGGCGTTTTAAATATCGACGTTTCGGCAGGTCTAAATGCTCAAGTTTCCGGCAGCGAGCATGCAAAGTTGCTTCAAAGCATAGAAGAGTTAAATTTGAGCGCTAGAAGCTCCAACTGCCTTGATAAAGCCGAGATTAGATTTATCGGCGAGCTTGCTTTGATGGATGAAAACGAGTTAAAAGAGCTTAAAAATTTAGGTAAAAAATCTCTCGACGAGATCAAAGCCGTTATGCAAGAGATCGGATATCCGGTCGGCGGCGACCTAGGCGGCGGCAAAGAGCACCTCAAGAAAAAAATCGCCGACCTAAAATCACAAATGAGTGTAAAAGAGTAAAAGGAACATAAATGAGACACGGTCACGGATACAGAAAACTAGGCAGGACGTCGGCTCACCGCTCGGCTCTACTTAAAAACTTAGCTATCGCTATCATCAAAAGCGAAAAGATAGAGACAACTTTGCCTAAGGCAAAAGAGCTGAGAAGCTATATCGAAAAGCTAATCACTAGAGCAAGAAAAGGCGACAGCAACGCTCACAGAGCAGTTTTTGCCAGCTTGCAGGATAAAGAAACTACTAACAAGTTGGTAACTGAGCTTGCTCCAAAATTTGTAGGTAAAAACGGTGGATATACGCGTATTGTTAAGACTCGCGTTCGCCGAGGCGATGCCGCTGAGATGGCTTATATCGAGCTAATCAAAGAATAATTTTTTAGAGAGCTTCGGCTCTCTTTTTATTTGTTAAATTTACTCATCCCAGTTACCCAAAAATTTTTTTCTTTTTAATTAAATTTATTTGCTTGCCTATTATTGATGGTTTCGCATACATACTAAAATATTGAAATTCACATCAAGTTTAAAAAAATATATAGAGTTATAATCTCTGTCGTAGTTTTACTTACAAATTTGCTTTTAAAAGATTTGCTTGCAGTATGCCAAATCCAAAATATCTTAAAGGTTTTGTATATATGACTGCGCTTGTATGACTTTTACTTATTATGCTTTTTTGTACTTAAACGGCCGCTGTGCTTTTTTAAATTTGTTTTTATATCAGCACTCAATGGTCTTAATATCAAAATTTAATCAAGTTAAAAATAACCGCAAAAACGCCAAACTCATTGCGTATTTAAAATTTTATCTGCTATAATATCTCAAAAATTTAAAAGGTTAAAAATGATCCCATTTACCGACGAAGAGCTTCTAAAGCCCGTAAAAGCCAGCCTGCAAAAGGTTTTGCCTATGCTTGAAAATGACGGCGGAGGCATGGAGCTGCTAGGTATCAAAAACGGCAAAATTTACGTCCGCCTCACCGGCCACTGCCACGGCTGCGCAGCTAGCACTACTACGCTAAAATACGGCATCGAGCGCCAGTTACGCACGGATATCCACCCCGAACTTAGCGTCGTAAATATCCCTATCGGCGAGGAAGTTAAATTTGATTGATCATAAAAAGGCGGGACTAAAAGCATTTAACAAGGGCGATTATGACGCCGCTGCGAGCTATTTTTCGCTCGCCTACGACAAAAAACCGGACAAAAAACTACTTTTTCTCATTATGCTTTGCTCGCTTGCTAAGACTCGCCGCGACGAGGCTATGACGCTATTTGAGATATTTAAGCTAAAAGATAAGCTCGGTATGAGCCCAGACGAGCTAGAGGAAATTTTAGGCGCGCTCGAGGCAAAATTTAGCGACGATGAGAGCCTTGAGGAGCAAAATGCCATCAGCTATGCGGATTTTATGGATGCGGTTAGGCGCGGCGGATTTAAAAGCACCTTTGAGGACATCATGTTTTCCACGCGCGTGATGATCGACAACCGCGACGATTTTCTCGAGTTTTTGCAAAATCTTATCAAAAACGGCTTCATCGAAATGGGGCTAAACTACATCGAGACCGCAGCCGTAATGTTTGCCGGCGACGAGCGACTAAGCGCCCTGGCTCGCGAAATCAACGAAAAGGCCGAAAGTGAAAATTTACGTTAAAGAAGGCTTCGTCACCGACAACTCGAACGAATGCGAAGCGGGTTGCTGTTTCGTAAAAACGGCGACGAACGCCAAATTTGAAGCTGCCGCCGAAGCAAAGGGCGCAAAAATCATAAATTTGACCGAGTGCAAGCAGATGCTAGGTATCGACGAGAACATCAAAATTATCGGCATCACGGGCACGAACGGCAAGACCACGACCGCGGCGGTTATCTACGCCACGCTGCTAAATTTAGGCTACAAATGCGGCCTGTGTGGCACTCGCGGCGCCTTTATAAACGGCGAACGCATAGACGACAAGGCGCTAACGACGAGCGAAATTTTACGCACGCTTAGCTACCTAAAAGCCGCTAGCGAGCGCGGCTGCGAGTACTTCGTGATGGAGGCTAGCTCGCACGCCATCGCGCAAAAGCGCATCGAGAGCCTATCGTTTGCGATGAAAATTTTTACGAATTTGACCCAGGACCACCTCGACTACCACGGCACGTTTGAAGAGTACGCGCGCGTAAAGAGCGAGTTTTTCGCAGACGACGCGCCAAAGCTCATAAACATAGACGACCGCGGCGGGATCAAATTTAACCCAGCAAATGCCCTAACATATGCGCTCCACGCTGACGCGGACTTTGCGCCTGGAGAGTATTCGCTAGAAGGCGGCATACACGGGACGCTAAAGACCCCGCGCGGGCAAATAGCGCTAAGCTCAGATTTGCACGGCGAATTTAACCTCTATAACATTATCGCAGCCGTCTCTTGCGTCGCGACGTTGACGGATCGGCCGCTAGATGAGATCGCGCGCGCCGCGGCAGGGTTTGACGGCGTCGAGGGGCGCATGGAGGTCGTGAGCCGTGAGCCACTCGTGATCGTGGACTTTGCGCACACTCCAGACGGCATCGAAAAGGTGCTAAACGCGCTTCGCCATCGCAAAATCGTTGCGGTTTTTGGCGCCGGAGGCGATAGAGACCGCACCAAACGCCCTAAAATGGGCGCAATAGCGCAAAAATACGCGCACAGGCTCGTCGTCACCAGCGACAACCCCCGCAGCGAAGAGCCAGAAAGTATCATCGCCGAGATATGCGGCGGCCTAGAGATGAACGAGTGCGTAAAATGTATTGCAAACCGCAAAGAGGCGATAAAATACGCGCTTGAAAGCCTCGCACGGGATGAAATTTTGGTGATTTTAGGCAAGGGCGACGAAACCTATCAAGAGATCAAGGGCGTAAAATATCCGTTTAGCGACAAAGAGGTCGTGCGCGAACTTTTGAACGAACGCGCCTAAATTTACGAACGAAACGGCGACGAAATAAGGGTAAATTTGAGTAAAATTTGCCTTTGTTTGCGCCTAAATTTCTATTTTACTGCCGAGCGGCGTCAAATTTATCGCAGTTTTTATCACTCGCGTAAATACCTCTAAAATCAAATTTGATCACAAATTTAACTCCTGATTTTATCGCGTCAAGCAAGCAAAAACGAATCGCCGCGGATATATAAAGTTGCTTTTTGCAGCTAAATTTATAGTATAATTTTCCCAAAAACACAAAGGACTGCCGATGAAAATCGAAATTTTATCAAGCAAAATCCACCGCGCGCGCGTGACGGACGCCAACCTAAACTACGTGGGTTCGGTCACGATCGGACCCGAGCTCATCGAGGCTGCGGGGCTTTGCGAGTACCAAAAAGTCGAGATCCTAAACGTCAATAACGGCGAGCGCTTCGCTACATACGTGATTCGCGGCGAGAAAAAGGGCGAGATCTGCCTAAACGGCGCTGCCGCGCGCAAAGTCTGCGTCGGCGACGTCGTCATCATCGTTGCTTACGCGCTTCTTAGCGCCAAAAAAGCGAGAGATTTCGAACCAAAAATCGTGCAGGTAAACGAGCAAAACGAGATCGTAAAATAATATACGCCCAAATTTGCCGCTTCTTTCACAGAACCATTTAAATTTACGTTTTGTGACACATGGTCAAATTCGCGGTAAAATTTAGGCAAAGCACGCGGCAGCTATTTTGCAAACGAACGAATTTTTGAATTTTGCCAGCTTTTGACGTTAAATTTGACGCGGTCGGCAAAATTCCGCGAAATTTGACCAAATTTTGCGCCTGAATTTAAAAGGATTCGCAAAATGATAGCGATTTATTTTAGTTCCACGGGCAACACGAAGCATTGCGTAAAGAGATTTATAGAGCGCCTGAGCAAGGGTATCCTCGCGGTTTGACCCGGGACGAGGACTGCGGCGAGCTACTAAAGCACCACGATGACGTGATCCTCGCCTATCCTGTTTACTTTAGCGACCTGCCGCAGATCGTGCGCGAGTTTATTTGCGAAAACAGCGCGAATTTTCGCGGCAAAAACGTCTTTATCATCGCTACGATGGAGATTTTTAGCGGCGACGGAGCGGGCTGCGCGGCTAGGATCCTAAGGCGGGCGGGCGCGAGGATAACGGGCGGCGCGCACATCAGAATGCCCGCGTTTATCCTCGATGTGGCGATTTTTAGCTATTCGGCGCAGAAAAACGAGCGCGTGATCAAGGAGGCGAACGCTAAGCTAGAGCGCGTCGCGGAGGCATTTGCCGCGGGTAAGCCGCCGCAAGAGGGGCTAGGCGTGCTATGCCGTATCGCGGGGCTTTTAGGGCAGCGGCTATGGATGAAAATTTGGGACAAAACGCCCTTTGCCAGGCGCAAACCTAGCCTTGATCCGGCGCGCTGCAACGGGTGCGGCGAGTGCGCAAAATCCTGCCCGACGCAAAATATAAAAATCACGCACGGCAAGGCGAGATTTGGCGAGCGCTGCACGATTTGCTACAGATGCGTGAACAAGTGCAGGCAAAAGGCGATAACGATCCTCGGCAAGGCGGAAAATCTGGAAAAGTCGGTCGCGGCGAGCTTTAAAGATATCTGACGTGCGCTCGTTTGCACGGGCTCCGACCTCGCGATAGTTTATTTTATCGCGTTTTACGTGCGGCTTTTAAATTTGCCGAGACGATCTTTTAGCCTCGTAGTTTGCCCATTATTTCAGGTAAATTTCTCAAATTTGCAAAAAAGTCCACGCTAGAAAACTACGCAGGCATTCTTGCGGAAGCCAAAACAGATCAAAACTCGCGCGGTTCATATAAAATAAAATTCTATCATCAAATTTGACGGCTTTTCGGACTCAAATTTACCCGTCCATGCTCGTATCCGCCGCAAATTTCAAGGCGGGAACGAAACTTGCATTGCAGGCTTTAAATAAAGTAAATTTAGCTTAAATTGGCTAAAATAACGCGAAATTTGAAAGGATGTTTATGTTTGAGGGGATTGATTTTTCAAAAATGGGACAGATGCTCGAGGAGGCGCAAAAAAAGGCGCAGGAGATCGAGCAGGAGAGTCAAAAGCGCGAATTTAGCGTAAAAAGCGGCGGCGGACTCATCAGCGTCAGGGCAAACGGCAAGGGCGAGGTGCTCGATATCAGCATCGACGACAGCTTGCTAGAGGACAAGGAGAGCTTGCAGATCTTGCTCATCAGCGCGGTAAACGACGTGCTAAAGATGATCGAGGACGACCGCAAAAACGCCGCGTCAAGGATGCTGGGCGGGTTTGCCGGCATGGGGCTAGGGCAATGAAACGCGCAGCTATCTCGCGCCGTTTGGACGCGGTTTTTGGGCTCGCGCGGTTAAATTTCGGCGGCGCTTTGGACGGTGCGGCTTTAAATTCGAACTCAAATTTAGCCCGCAAATTTTGCTCTCCCGTTTTTGCGGTTTTTATGATTTGCGCATTTACCGCGTCGCTTAGAGCCGAGCCGCGCCCGACGCAGGACGATTTTAACGCTTGCTTTGAGAAAAACCTGCCTGCAATGGTAAACGTCGCGGGTAACGGCGGTATCGCGATCGCGTCAAATTTAATCGCCGTGCCTAAAGGCGAAATCCCCGTGAAAAACTACGTCAAATTTGACCCCTATCTGGGCCTTTATCTGGTCGCCTCGGACGTCAAACTCGAGCCTATGAAGATGGCCGACGATAACGCGACGAAAAAAAGCGACTGGGTCAGCGTCACGCGCGATCTAAACGCGACCGTCTACGGCCACGTAAAGGCGCAGGCGCAGGCGCTAGGCGAGCTAGACGTGCTCACGTTTGACGTAAACGGCACGGGCGCCGTGCTAAGTCCGTGCTGCAGGCTGCGCGGTATCGCCGTAGGCGGGGATAAGTTTGTCCCAAGCCGATATCTAAAGCACTTTGCGGCGTATAAAGACGTGTACTACGGCGACGTGGGCGCGGTTTTTGAGGAGCGAGACGGCAAACTCTACGTAAAAAACGTCGATCCGCTCGGACGCGGCGCGGCGCTGATGGCAGGGGATGAAATTTTGAGCGTAAACGGCGAGAAATTTGAGAGCTTGCGCGAGCTAAACGAGAGGATTTTGTTCGCCAAAAAGGGCGAGCGG
Source organism: uncultured Campylobacter sp. (assembly GCF_938045225.1). Lineage (GTDB taxonomy): Bacteria > Campylobacterota > Campylobacteria > Campylobacterales > Campylobacteraceae > Campylobacter_A. The sequence goes on along the minus strand of NZ_CALINL010000011.1, from coordinate 13,351 downwards.
CTCAAATTTGAGATCAAGCGCGGCGACGAGGTTTTGAGATTTGGCGTAGCAGTTTCGGACGACGCGACCAAAAAAGAGCAAAAAGCGCCGACGAGAGCGGATAAAAAGGCCGCCTCTAGCGACGCAAAGCCTCAGTCCATACCGCAAAGCAGCGATGCCGCGAGCGTGCAAAAGCTCTACGGCATAACATTTGACGAGAAGCTGACGGTAAAAAGAGTCGACGCAGGCTCGGGCGCGGCGAAATTCGGCGTCAGAGTCGGCGACAAGCTGATACAAGTGGGGCAAAAAACGGTCTCAAGCCGCAAAGAAGCGCTAGGCCTGCTTGCTAAAGGCGGCGGTCAAAATTTGCTCTTTAGACGCAACGGCTTTGACTTTTTTTACAACGCGCGGTAGTTTCGGGCGACAAATTTGACGCCTTTGCAGGCTAAATTTGAGAAATTTAGCCTGCACCCGACCAGTCGGCAAAAATAAAACGGAGAATAGATGCAAAATCAAAATTTAGCGGTAAAATTAAAATTTAGCGGCAATGATCAAATTTGCCTTCAAAGCGCGGCAAAATCGTCAAATTTGAGCGAGTCGCGGGCGCTGCCGAAGGATCAAATTTTAGCTCGTAGTTCGCGCGAGAGCTCGTCCCAAAATCGCTCTCAAATTTTAAACTCGACCAAAGCCAAAACTAGCTCCGAAAATCCGACTCAAAGCCTGAAAAACCGATCAAATTTGATCTCGTTAAATGCGGCAAAAGGCTCGTGTTTTACCTCGGGCGCAAATTTACAGCCAAATGCAAACCAAACCGCTCTTAGCGCCGCCGATCAGGACGCGCTTTTGGCCGAGTTTAAGGAGTTTTTGAGCGCGCATTTACCGAGCTCGCCTAGCTTTCATCCGTGTTTTGACGAGGCGCTCTCATACACGCTAAAATCGGGCGGCAAGCACTTTCGCGCTATGCTGGTCGCAGGCGTCGTAGCGGCGGTGCGCCCCGAGCGCAAAGAGGCGGCGTTTCACGTCGCGCTGGCATTTGAGACGATGCACAGCTACTCGCTCATCCACGACGATCTGCCTGCGATGGACGACTCGGATCTGCGCCGTGGGCAGCCTAGTTTGCACGTCAAATTTGACGAAGTGACGGCGATCCTGGCTGGCGACGCGCTAAACACCCACGCCTTTTATCAGATAGCAAGGGCTCCGCTGGATGCGGACGCGCGCATAAAATGCGTCGAGATCCTAAGCCGCAACGCCGGTATCTACGGCATGGCGCTTGGGCAGGCGGTGGATTGCTATTTCGAGAATCAAAAACTAGGGCTTGAGGAGCTAAAATTTTTGCACATCCACAAGACCGCGCGCCTCATCGCAGCAAGCTTGCAAGCAGGCTGCGTCGTGGCGGGGTTATACGAGGCGGAGGCTGCGCATATCTACGACATCGGGCTTGATCTGGGGCTGGCGTTTCAGATCGCAGACGACATCATCGACGCGACGCAAAGCGCCGAAACGGCGGGCAAGCCGACGCATAACGACGGCGCTAAAAACTCATTTACCAACCTTCTTGGCGTTGATGGCGCGGTGCAGGCTAAAAACGAGCTCATCGCAAAGATAGAGTACGAGCTAGGCGGCGTGCATACCGGCATCCGCGCTATCGTGACGGGCCTCATCGACAAGCATCTGCGGTAAATTTGACTTAAATTCGCGTTTTGTTTGGTCAAATTTGAGCAGCTAAATTTGCCGTCAAATTTCGCAAATTTTATCCTTAACTACAAAATGCTATCCGCGTGCTATAAATAAAGTGCCTCCAAACCATGCCGATGCCGCCGTAAATTCGGCAAAATTCGGCGTGCATTTTATGTTATAATCTTTTAAATTTATCAAAAGTAGAGATAATGAAAAAAATAGCCTTATCGCTTGCGCTTTTGTGTGCGGCGGCGTTCGCCAAAGAGTACGACTACATGCTAGCTAGCACCGCGCAAAAAACTTTTGAGGAACCGACTTCTAGCTACGAAACCAAGCAAAGCTACGACGCCAAGGCTCGCCGCCTAGAGCTAGTGAGCAACTCCGAGCTCGCAGACGGCCTAAAGGGCAAACACAAAGAGATCAGCTACTATAACAAAGACGGCAAGATGACGAAATTTGAGGCTTTTAGCTATGATTTTGCCGCGAAAAAATGGATCAAAGTAACCGAATACAAAGCCGACTATAAAAAAGGCGTCCTCACGCAGGAGTCTAGTTCATTTATCAGGGGCGTGCCGGAAAATGCCAGCAAAATCATCACAAAGTACCTAAAAAACGCTAGCGAAGAGATCAGATACGAGCTGGTAAAGGGCAAATGGCAAAAAGCCGCGCTAACCAAAACCGTCGAGAACGCATACGGCGAGAACGAGCTTATAGTGCTTAGCGTCTGGGACGGCAAAAGATGGCAGCCTAAGTCAAAAACGCAGCTGCTCTACGGCGCGGACGGACAGACGCGCGGCTATGAGAGCTGGGACTATGAAAACGGCGCGTGGCGCTATGACGAGATGTCAAAGCACGACTACGACGCCTCTAGTGGCAAAGACGTGACGATAAATCTCATCTGGAACGCCGAGCAAAACGCGTGGGAAAACAACAGCAAAAGCGTCTCGGTCGTAGAGGGCGCAGACTTCGAGACGGCGGCATTTTTGTGGGATAAAGAGCGCAAAGAGTGGACGCAGGAGTACTCCAACCGCAGCATCTACGACAAGAGCGGCGAGCGTCTGCTAACGCAGCGATACGACACGATGGACGGCAGCGAAAAGTTCGTCTACGGCTACAACGAGCGCGGCGATAACGTGAGCGTGGATATCTACGAGCTAGTTAGCGACGAAAACGGCAAAAGATGGGTGCAAAATAAGCGCCTGGAGACGACCTTTGATCCGAGTATATTAGCCGACGACGTCGGACACGGCGGCTCGCTGATGTCTTTTGAGATGCCTAGCAGATACGCGGTGACTAGCTTTAAGCAGTTTGTCGCGGCGGACGGTAAATTTAAGCTCGCCTCAGAGCAGACGTGGAAATATAAAAAGATCAAATGATCTTTTGCTAGCGGCCCAACTGCGGTAAATTTGACGCGGCGAGTCGATCTGATTTTCAGTTTACGCCGTTAAATTTGACGAGTATCCGAACGTAAATTTAGCTCGTTGAATTTTGCTTTCACATCAAATTTGACGCCGTTTGGGCGGCTAAATTTAAAAAGGAGCGAATGTGAGATTTTTTTGGAAAGCGGCGGCGATGGCGGCGATTTGGGCCTTGCCGCTAGCTGCGGCAGGCGAAATTTGCCTAAAAAAGACTATCTATAAAACGCAGGGCGACGCCGTGCCGCGCTACAAATATGAAACGAGCCAAGCTTACGACGCGAAGACTCGACTACTAGAAAAAATCTACGACGAAATCAGCGATGAGGGCAGGCGCAGGACGAAAAGCATTGTTAAATTTGACGAAAGAGGCGAGCGCGAGATAGGCAGCACAGAGTACGAGTGGGACTTTAGAGCCGGCAAATGGCGCAAAGCAGGGTTCTCAAAAATAGAAAGGACAAAGGACGGCGCGTTTGTTTATATCGACACCCGCGGTCAAAACGGCAAACTAAACCAAGGTCAAAAAACCGTCGAAAAGCGAACGGGCGCGACGGAAATCTCTCAAAATTTCACTCTAAAAAACGGCAAATGGATGCCAAATTATCTAACCAAAAGACTTTATGACGAAAACCACAAAACTACGCTCATAACGACCTTTGAGTGGAGCGCCAAAGCCAAAAAATGGACGCCGTACGAAAAATCTATATACCGCTACAACGGCGACGTTTACGCTAGCTCCGAGGGCTATAAGTGGCAGGGCAAATGGGTGCCGCAGACGAAGCACGCTGCCTTTACGGCTGCGGATGGAGCGCGCACCGAGATAAATTTTACGTGGAGCCAGGACGCGTGGCAGCCGCAGGAGAGGACGGTGCAAAAAATAGAGCCAGAGTTTAGGCGTTTTACCGATCTTAGATGCCGCTGGGACGCCGCAAAGAGCGAGTGGAACGGCTGCTACAAAAACGTGCGCGAGGAGACCGAGCAAGGTCGGCTAAAGTACTCCGCATCGTCGTTTTGGCAGGGGGAGTCGCAGCGCTGGGGGGGTTGTGTTTGAAAACGAGCTTAGCTACGACGCGCGTGGCAACCTGATAAAAAATCGCGAGATGTCTGATGGCGAGCGGCGCGAGTACGTCTACGCCTACGACGAGGCGGGAAATAACGTATCCTCAGCGCTTCGCGAGCCCGATGAGAGCGGCAAATGGCGCGAAACGCAAAAGACGGTAAATGTATTTGAACGTGAAATTTTAGCACGCGACGTCATGGACCGCGGCTTCATCGGCGACTACGTGGCCGCGGGCGAAAACGCGATCAAAAGCAGCAAGCAGTATTTTTTAGACGGCGATGAGTTTAAGCTAAACGAGACGCTCGAGTGGTTTTACGAAAAATGCGAGCCGTCTCGTGAATGAGCCCTATATCGTTCAAATTTCGCGCGGCGACGCGATGATATTTGGCTGCGAGGCGGATTTTGGCGTCTAAATTTGACGAGCGGCGGAGTATGGTTTTTAAATAAAATTTAGGAGAAAATATGAAAAATTTGGATGAAATTTTACTCTCTTTCGACGAAAGTACACAAAATGTTTTATTTCTAAACGGCAATGGCGCTAAACACCCGGTTTGGGACGATGCGGACGAGGTTTTCGCAAAGGCGGTGGAGCAAATTTTAGATAAAAGCCTAGGGCTGAAAAAGGGCGTGGACTATAGCAAAACGCCTAAATTTTATGGTGCCCGGCCGCTCGCGTTTATCGGCGTGCATGCGCAGATGATCGGGCGAAAAAGCATAGGATTTTTGCTCACGAGCCGGCATCTTTTGGTTAAATTTGACGCGTCGGCCGCAAACGCGGACGAAGTAGCCGCGGCGTTTAGGCTCGGCAAGCATTCGCCTGACGAGCTGGAAACTCTCGCGTGGCAAGAGCTAGAAAAATGCGAATTTGAAATCGAGGACGAGATGAAAGCGGCGATGAAAACTGCGCTGGAAGCGATCTTGCAGGCAGTTTTAGAGGAGGGCGTTAAGGCCGAGGAGCGCACGATCGCGGATAAAATTTTGGAGCTTGAGCTGGGCGAAGCGCTAAAAACGCCGCTTGACGAGACGAAGCTGCTATCAAAATCGCTTAGCGTCTTTAAGCCCGTCTCGCCGATGCTTCACAGCCTTGACCGCTCGCTTTTTGGTAAGCCTTACGGCGTGATACTGGACGAGCGCGGACTTATTAGCCGCGAGCTGATGGAAGAGCCCGTTTTTAGCTCGTGGCACGAGATCGCAGGCGCGTCCATAACGGTAAAAGATGGCGAAGAGGACGCCATAATAATCGGCGAAAAAGAGCATAAGATACCTTTTGAGCTAAAAGATAAAAAAGAAAATTTCGTCGAGTTTTTAAAATTTACGGCGGCGTTAAAAGCGTAAAATTTAAGCCGAATTTTCGTATAATCGCATAAAAACTAAGGAGAAAAAATGCTAAAAAAGATGGCTGATACGATAAGGTTTTTGTGCGCGGATATGGTGCAGCAGGCAAACAGCGGGCATCCGGGCGCGCCGATGGGGCTAGCAGACGTCATGGTCGTGCTGGCTAAATTTCTAAATCACAATCCTAAAAATCCAAACTGGCTAAACCGCGATAGGCTCGTGTTTAGCGGCGGTCACGCAAGCTCGCTCGTGTATAGCTTTTTGCATCTTAGCGGCTACGATCTTAGCCTTGATGATCTAAAAAACTTCCGTCAGCTAGGCTCCAAAACACCGGGTCACCCCGAGATCCACACCAAAGGCGTCGAGGTCGCGACGGGGCCGTTAGGGCAGGGCGTAGCAAATGCGGTGGGCTTTGCTATGGCGGCAAAATACGCGGCTAATCTGCTAAATGAACCTGAAAACGTCGTCATCGATCATAAAATTTACTGCCTCTGCGGCGACGGAGACTTGCAGGAGGGTATCAGCTACGAGGCCTGTGCGGTCGCGGGCAACCTGCGCCTAGACAACCTCGTGCTGATCTACGACTCAAACAACATCACGATCGAGGGCGACACGAGCATCGCTTGGAGCGAGGACGTGAAGGCAAGGTTCGAGGCTCAGGGCTGGGACGTCGCTCGCATCGACGGCCACGACTACGATCAGATCGAGTTTGCGCTCGAGCAAGCCGCCGAGAAGGAGCGCCCGTATCTCATCATCGCAAACACGCGCATCGCAAAGGGCGCGGGCGAGCTAGAGGGCAGCCACCATAGCCACGGCGCGCCGCTTGGCGAGGAAATTATAAAGGCCGCTAAAATCGCGGCAGGCTTTGATCCTGAGCGCAAATTTGCTATTGACGAGGACGTGCTGATTCGCTTCCGCGCCGCGATAGAAAAGGGCGACCTAGCCGAAGCTCAGTGGAATCAAAAAGTGCAAAATTTAAGCGCCGAGAGCAAAAATATGCTAAACGCGCTGCTAAACCCTGATTTTAGCAAGATAGATTTCCCTGATTTTAGCGGCAAAAAGCTAGCCACGCGCGATAGCAACGGCATCATCATGAACGAGATCGCGCGCGCCCTACCGGGCTTTATCGGCGGTAGCGCGGATCTGGCGCCGTCAAACAAAACCGAGCTAAAAGGCATGGGCGACTTCCCTAACGGCCGCAACATCCACTACGGTATCCGCGAGCACGCCATGGCCGCGATAAACAACGCGGTTGCTAGATACGGGCTTTTCTTGCCGTTTAGCGCGACGTTTTTTATCTTTAGCGACTACCTAAAGCCGTCTGCGCGTATCGCTTCGCTGATGAGCGTTAGGCACTTTTTTATCTTTACGCACGACAGTATCGGCGTGGGCGAGGACGGCCCGACGCATCAGCCTATCGAGCAGCTTAGCACGCTACGCGCGATGCCGAATTTTTACACCTTCCGCCCGGCCGACGGCAACGAAAATACGCTTTGCTGGAAAGCTGCGCTAAATTTACGCGCTCCAAGCGCCTTTGTGCTTAGCCGCCAAGGCCTCGCTCCGCTTGAAAAGGGCGAATTTGGCGGCGTAGAAAATGGCGCTTATCTACTAAAACGCGCGCAAAACGCCAAAATCACGCTAATAGCCAGCGGCAGCGAAGTCGAGCTTTGCGTTAAAGCGGCTGAAATTTTAGCCGCTCGCGGTATCGGCGCGAACGTCGTCTCTGCTCCGTGCTTTGATCTGCTTTGCGAGCAGCCGCGCGAGTACGTAGATCAGATCATAGATCCAGCGACCAAGGTCATCGCCGTCGAAGCCGCAAGCGCGCTGGAGTGGTATAAATTTGCTGACGAGATCTACTCGATGAAGAGCTTTGGCGAGAGCGGCAAGGCGGGCGCATTGTTTGAGTACTTCGGCTTTACGCCTGAAAAGATCGCGGAATTTGCGCAGAAAACGGCGAAGTAAAATTTAGCTTTAAATTTGACGGTTTTAGCTTGAGCTGGATGCGTCAAATTTGAGGACAATATAGCTGTTTTAAGCGCAAATTTGACGACTCTTGACGGGCAAGACCCGCATCAAATTTAAGCGGTTTGCTCGCAGTAAAATCAAAATTAAAAAAAGGGAAATATTGCAAAGATATAGGCAAAAAATAGGGAGATTCGCCGACGAAAACTTCATCTTAAATTTAGTTCGCGGCGCAGGTAAATTTGACGCGCAAAAAGGCTTGAACGAGCAAATTTATGCTCAAGACAAAATCAAATTTAGCGCACAAAATTCGTTTAAATTTAACCAAAAGGCCGCGTGATGGAGCTTTCGCATATCATAGTTTTGGCCCTAGTTCAGGGCATTAGCGAGTTTTTACCGATCTCTAGCTCGGCGCATCTCGTGCTGGTGCCAAAGCTGCTTGGATGGGCGGATCAGGGGCTTGCTTTTGACGTAGCCGTTCACGTAGGCACGCTCGCGGCGATACTTTTTTATTTTAAAGATAGGCTTGCTGGGCTCGTGCGTGATTTTTTCGCGTCTATCGCGCGGCGCGAGAAGGTCGGCGACAGCACGCTCGTGTGGTCGGTCGGCTTTGCGACCGTGCCGGTGGGGCTTTTTGGCCTAGCGTTTAACGACGCCATCGAGCAGTACGCTAGAAACGGGCTCGTGATCGCGGCGATGACGATAATTTTCGGTATCGCGCTCTACGTCGCGGATAAAAAATCAGGCCTAAAAACCGAATACGAAATGACGATCAAGCTCGCTCTCATCATAGGTCTAGCACAGGCGATCGCGCTGATACCCGGCGTTTCGCGCTCGGGCGTGACGATGACGGCGGCGCTGATGCTTGGCTTTAGTCACAGCGCAAGCGCAAATTTCTCGTTTTTGCTCTCGATCCCGGTTATCGTGCTAGCAGGCGGACTCGAGGCAGTAAAGCTGCTAAAAACCCCGGACGCGCTGCCTTGGAGCGACCTTGCTATCGGCGCGGCGGTTAGCGGCCTTAGCGCGTATCTTTGCGTGCGGCTGTTTATGGCGCTGATCGCGCGCGCGAGTATGTTGCCGTTTGTTATCTACCGTATGATTTTGGGCGTGTTTTTGTTTGTGATGTTTTTATGAAAATAGCTAAATTTGGGCTCAAATTTAAGATTTGAAGCCCAAATTCGCTTTGTAAATCCAAAGCGCAAATTTGACTAAGGCCAGTCAAAATTTAGCTTTTCTAAAACCTCTTTTATCCTTTTGTTTCTACTTTCCATGCTATCTTCTTCGCTAAACATCCTGTGTTTGCTATGTTCAAAAGGCGGCAGGTCTTTAACGAAATCGTAAATTTCCTCAAAGCTCAAAATCTTGCCGTGCAGGTCGTAGCTGGCGTTTAGAGCCTTGCCTTTTACGTTTGCGATATTTGCGTGGATGTGGCCGTAGAGCTGGATAGAGCCGTGGTGGCCTGCGTTCCACTCGGCTAGCGGATAGTGAAAGAGCACGAGGCGAAATTTATCCTGTTCGCGATGTACCGTTATCTCTTTGTATTCGCAAATTTCATCAAACAGCGCGTTGCCGTCTTGTTTTTTCATAGCTAGCAACTCGTCTTTATGCTTTTTTATCGCCTCGTCGTGATTGCCCAGTACTAGGACGTGCTTGCCGTTTAGCTTGCTAAAGATGGATATATTTGTCTCCATATCCTTGTGAAAGCTAATATCGCCTATGTTATAAACCGTATCGCAGGGATTTACCCTCTCGTTCCAATGGCCAATAAGCGCGCTATCCATCGCCTCTACGCTAGAAAAAGGCCTAAAACATGGATGAAATTTCATGATATTGCTATGCCCGAAATGCAAATCGGAGGTAAAATAAATCATTTTTGCTCTCTTAAACTCACTTCAAATTTCTCGCCGCTTTTTATCTCCATTATCTCTAGCCTTTTAAAAAACACGGCTCCCACGTCCATAGAAAAGACGTTATTCGCGCGCCTGGTTATTCTATTTTCTTCGCTTGCGACGTGCCCGTGAAATATCCGCTTGCCCGTATTATTACTCTCCCAAAATGGCTCTATACTCCACAGCACGTAGTCCTCGTCCTGCTCCTCTTCGCTTTTGTCGCCGTCAAAGGCCGCGTGGACGAATATGCTTTGCTCCGAGCTCATGACGTGGGGCATATCGTTAATGAAATCTTTGAGCCACGAGAGCGCGAAGCTGTTTAAATTTCGCTTGTAGATCGACCTTTTGGTTTTATCGCCGCCGTTTCTAAGCCAAATTTGATGATCTAGCGAGTCGCCGCCGAAATACCCGTCCATCATCATTTTCTCGTGATTTCCCAGCACGTGGATCAGCGCGTATCCGTTTCTAACTAGCTCGGCGTATCTTTTGTATAGCCCGATCGTATCCTCGCCGCGGTCGCAGCTGTCGCCCAGGATGATTATCAGATCTTTTTTACTCAAATTTATCTCTTTAATCATCAGATTAAAGAGCCCGAGGCAGCCGTGCATATCGCCGAATACGAAAATCCGCGCGTAATCATCTTCGTTTATGTGTTTTATCTTTATCATTTTTAGTTCTTGCGTTAAATTTGTGGAAAATTTTGGGTTAAGTTTTATAAGATTATGGCAGATGGGAAGGGATTCGAACCCTCGAAAGCTTGCACTTTACACGCGTTCCAGGCGTGCTCCTTCAACCGCTCGGACACCCATCTATGAAGCCTGGATTATAGCTAAAATTTAATAAGCGCAAACTTATATTTGAGTTTGATTGCGTTTGATGGAGGCGTCAAATTTGAGCACGCATAAGGGTTTTAGCGTCATAAAGGTGCGGGTTAGGGTGCAAAACCGTCAAATTTGCTGCCAAATTTGGCTTAAATTTGAGCGAATTACCCGCGCTTGCCCAGAGCGAAAACAAACATCCTGCACGCCTCGCGAAACGGCTTTATGTAGCCCAGCATGCGCGCGATAAGCCCCCAGCGGTGTTTGTACATATTTGTCATGGTGCCGATTTCTAGGCACTTTATACGCTCTTTGTTCCATGCCTCGACCTCGTCTGCACCCTCTACGCTCATCTTAAATTTCACGTCTCCTTTCATAAATTTGAGCACGTCGTGCTTGCGCGTGTTTGATTTTGCGGCAAATTTGTTTATCAAATCGGTGAGCAAAAGTCCCTCGAACCGCTCGCTCAAATTTAGCACAAACTCCCGAAATACTGCCTTTTCAAAATACATCGCCACGCCCTCTAGCACGAAAATAAACTTCGCGCCTGCGTGCTTTTTTGCTAGCTCGTCCATCCACGCGGTTTCTAGCATCGAGCACGCTAGGCTGTAGTTTCGCGGCGCTTTTGGCACGAGCTTATCGCGAAGCGCGATGACGTCTGGCAAATCAAGGTCGTAAAAGGTCGCCTCGGGGCAAACGGGAGCTAGCCGCAAAGGCCTGGTATCAAGCCCGGCGCCTACTTGAACGATGACGGCGGTCGGGTGCTCGCGGGCAAATTTAAGTATGCAGTCGTCAAAAAACCTCGCTCGTATCACCGTGCCGACCCTGCTTAGCGTCGAGCGGTCAAATTTAGCGAAATCATAATCTATCTTGCTCACGACGTCTCCCGAAAACGCGTCTTTTAGTATAGGTGTCGTTTCTTGGTTTTCCTTGCTTCTAAAGTATAAATTTATAAGTAGCGTCTCGGAGACCGTGCCCTCAAATTCGATCTTTTCCATACGGCTTTTCCTTTTTATTTTGATAATCTTTATAGAAATTGTAGTGCAAACGGCTTTAAAAAAATATAAAATTTAGCGTTTAACTCGCCGTTAATGCAATGTCGTTTATAATACGGCTTTTAAAAACGAAAAAAGGCAAAAAATGAAAAAAATCCTCATCATCGCAGGCTCATGCAGCAACGGCGGCGCGGGACTGACAAGTAGCCCTAGCAAGCTACGAAAAGCCCGCCGTTACGCTAAAAACGACGGCGATCTACCGCGGCAATCACTCAAGCTCTCCTAGATTTTTTGACGTCTGCGCGGCTAGAGATATTTTTCTCTACGCGCTTTGCGACAAGCTTTTTAAAGCAGGCGTAAATTTTATCGCTTTTTTGGCGCAAAAGCCGCCGTTTAAGGCTACCGTACTTGAAAACGGATATATTTTTAGCGGCTCTAGGATTTATTATTCACGCGCAAATTTGAGTGAGGTAGAGGGCGCCGCGGATAAAAACCTAGCCGCTTTTAATCTCGCAAAAAAAGAATTTGACGAAGAGGGTGGGATAGCTAGGATTTTTTTAAGCAGGTTTAAAGACGATGAAGTTAAAATTTACCCCAAATTTGATGATTTTAACGTCTTAAATTTCGCCTTGCCTGCGAGCTTTGAGGAGCTTTACGCGCAGATAAAGCGCGAGGAGGGCGGCGAGAGATTGCTTCAAAATTACGGCGAAAACTTTAGCCTGCCGCGCGGCGAGCTTTGCTTACAAAACGGCTTTTTTGGGCTATTTTGTATGGCTGGAGCGCTGCTTGGATTTGATAGCGATGTGCAAAAAGCAGGAGAGATTTTACTGCAAAACGCGAGCGATTTTAACGGCGCAAAAGGGCCTAGGCTTGATTTTAAAATGCTAAACAAAACGCATTTTGACGTCGTTAAATTTGCTAGAAGCGGCATGAGCTTTAGGCTAGCAGGCGTCGATGATAGGCTGCTTAGCTACGGATACGCCGAGTCGCTGGCTTATTTTTTGAGCGATTTTTCAGGCGCGCTAAAGCAGGATTTTGGCGTGCAAAACGCGCTGCTTTGCGGTTCGCTTTTTGAGAACAAAACGCTTGCGAATTTGACGTTAAAGCATTTAAAAACGGGCTTAAACGCCAAATTTAGCAAAGAGTTTTTGATTGAAGAGATGTTTTAAATATGAAATTTCAGGCCTGGTTCAAGGTGTGGGTTTTCGCCCCTTTGTTTATAATCTAGCCCTTAAATTCGGCCTTGCGGGCGAAATTTACAACGACGACGAGGGCGTGAAGCTAACGCTTTGCGGACAGGGTGAGCAGATAGAAGAGTTTGAAAAAGCTCTGCACGAGGAGCTACCAAGCCTCGCTCGCATCGACGAGATGCGAAAAACCGAGCTAGAGGACGCGAAATTTGACGAGTTTAAGATAGTCGCCTCAAAATCAGCCAAAAAACACGCGCCTATCTTGCCTGATTTTGCCCTCTGCGCCGACTGCGAGCGCGAGTTTTACGACCCCGCGGACCCGAGGTATCATTATCCTTTTATCAACTGCACCAACTGCGGCCCGAGGTTTTCTATTATCGAGTCGCTGCCTTACGACCGAGCAAACACGACGATGAGCGCGTTTAAGATGTGCGAATTTTGCGGCGGCGAATACAAAAATCCGCTAAATCGTCGCTATCACGCCCAGCCCGTCTCATGCCCAAACTGCGGGCCCAGACTCGCTCTAAAAGACAAATTCGGGCAGGTTTTGGCGCGGGATAACGAAAGCGCAAAGCAGGCGGCGCGGCTCATAAACGAGGGTAAAATTTTAGCCGTAAAGGGACTTGGCGGATTTCATCTGATGTGCCGTTTAAAGGATGATACGGTGGGGCTTTTAAGAGAGCGAAAAAAGCGCCCTAAAAAGCCATTTGCAGTGATGTGCAAGGATCTTGCGCGCGCTAAAAAATACGCTAAAATTTCGCCCGAGGAGCAGCAGCTTTTAAGCTCAAATTTAAAACCGATCGTCGTTTTGCAAAGCTTGCCGGGTGCGCGGGTTCCGTCAAATTTAGCGCCGGGGCTTAATAAAATCGGCATATTTTTGCCATACACGGGCGTTCATCTCTTGCTTTTTGAGTACCTAGAGGGCGACGTCATCGCTACCTCGGCCAACGTCTCTGGCGAGCCCATCATATATGGCGAAAACGACCTGCGAGAAAAGCTGGGCAGCGTGATAGATTTTTACCTAGATA